>NZ_CP019288.1:1827500-2133623 GCF_009901525.1 Kordia antarctica | reverse complement strand
ATTTCTTCATGACTATTGATTCCAATAATTACAGTTTCTAAAATGACTTTACTAAATCGATCAATAGCAACGCTCTTTTCAGCAACAACTTTTTGCATACATTTCCAAAACGGAATATACATTTCAAAAATATTGACAAGCTCAAAATTTTCACGATGATCTTTGAACATGTCATATTGCTTTTCGTATTTGATTAGAAAATCTGTTTTCATTGTAAGATATTTTTAAAATTGTGGACAATTACACCTTGTTCTTCAAGTTGTCGTACAATTTCTTTTAGCTTAAAATCTTTAAATTCACTTTTTTCATGTAAGTGCGCTCTTTTTAAAATATATTCATGATCTCCTACAATGATTAATAATTTTTTAGCTCTTGAAAACGCTACGTTAATTCTTCTATAATCATCTAAAAAACCAATGCTCGAAACTGCTTCACTACTTTTTACAATATCATATATAATAATGTCACGTTCCGCACCTTGAAATTTATCTACTGTATTAATATCAATTAATGAAGTATCATTTTTATCTTTATGTAGTATTTTAAAATTTTTATAGCGGTCTGTCTTTATTGTACTTTTCAGTAACTCTACTTGACCTCTGTAACCAGCTATAATCCCAATAGTAAAAGGATATTCCTTTTCAGCATTTCCTTGATACTGTTTATTTAATTCAACTAAAATCTCATTAATAACACTTCGATTACATTCATTGGCTCTTTTTTTCTTGTCACCATTGTCATAAGGATTATCGCTATCTGAAGTACTTATCATAACAACAGATGTTGGAACTTCGATGATTTTTTTGGTAATAAGATCCATTATTTTTGTCAATGGTTTCTTGAATTGTAACCCATGAGATTTTTTAATATCATAATCAGAAATTATTTCTTTAGAAGGATTTCTTAATGGGTTTTCTTTGTAAAAATATGTTGAAATCAAGTTCCCTAACTGTCTAGGCATTCTATATTGAGTGCTTAGCATTTTATAATAATGAGATAACTTATCATTGTTTTCAAATGTAGTAATTAGTTTTTCAAACAAACTTTCTCCAAACTCTTTCTGAATGTCTAAACCATTATCTTCTAATTCTTCTTTAATTTTTTCTTTCACAGCTTTTTCTCTTGTGACTACAGGAGGTAACTGTTTGTGATCTCCTATCATAATCACATTTTTTGCCATGTTGATCGGAACCAAGCTTTCTGCGGGTGTTGCTTTACTGCTTTCATCCATAATGACATAATCAAACTTAAAATCTATATTTTGATATTGTCCACTAGCAATGTGAATACAAGTAGCTCCAATGACATTTGTAGATTGAAGCAAAGCAGTTTTTAAATCTATTTCAGTAGTTCCAGTATGTAACATGGAAACTTTTTGCTTTCCTTTGTCTGTGTCTGCATTACTTAAAAAGCTAAACCAATCTCGTTGAATAGCTCTCAATTTTGAAACTTTTAGATCAAGATGCTTATCAAAAATCAGATCGACTTCTGCTAGGCTTTTTACTTTTTCAAATTTTCTTTTGATATAATTATTTTGATAATAGAGATAATTCTGGAAATCTGTGAATTTTTTGTCATTTCCAGAATTTTTAAGTGCAGTTTTAAATTTTAAAATTTCATTGTCCGTTTTACTATTTCTTAGTTTTGAATCTAGATAATCTTTTGAAGCTTTTTTTGTTTTTTCTACCCAATCTGAAAGTTTATTTGTAAAAGAATGCATTTTAATAGATGCTGTAATTCTATCTTCATCAGAAGCCAATCGCATAAATAAAATAGTATCTGGTAAGCGCTCCAAAACATTATCTACTGCTAAATTTGACTGAGACGTAATTAGAATTTTTACATTTTTATTTTCTAGAACCATTTGTTCTACTAATTCAACTATAACTGTTGTCTTTCCTGTTCCTGGCGGACCTTGAATTAAGTATAATGGTTTTCTGTGTAGTGCTTCCAAAACAGACTCTAGTTGCGATTCATCATTTTTTAAGCGCTCATTAATTATTGTATTTTCAAAAGCAACATAATCTAAATTTGGAGGAGTTTCTATAATCAGATGCTCTGGTTTAATCAGTTTTGTACATAATTCTGGATTGACTACCTCTCTTTTTGAAAAATTGGTGCAAGCATATACCTGCTTTTTAAACTGACTTATTTCTATAGTAACATCTTCTATCAGTTTCCCTGATTTTGGAATATCATCAATAGTTATTTCAGCGTCTTGTATAATAAGTTGATAGTCTTTTTGATTGTACTTATGAATTATTCCTACTACTTTATCATCTATAGCTAGCTTTATATTATTTTTTCTAAGCTCCCGAATAAAATACCAATCCCTAAATTTTTTTGAAAGTTGGAAAATAAGATTATTAGACTTTTTTTTGGTTGCGCTACAACTAGTATATATAGCTTTAAATGCTTTTTCCTCAATAAATTCTTGTTCTTTTTGTGGAAGCGTTTTCCATTTAGTAATTAACGCTGTTTCTTTTTTGTGTAGTTTACCGAGATCATTTGCTTCTTTCCATTTATTCTCAAAGTATTGGGATATATTAAAACTATTAAATGATTCATAGCCAAACTTATATTCCGATACAAAACCATTGTTGTTTACGTACTTATTAGTATAGTTTTTAATTCTATCTGCTAAAATAAAAATTGAATTATCAGAATTTGCAAAAAAATTCCCACTATAGTTTTCAGTTGAAAATTGACCTTGAACATTATTGTGTTCTTTTGATTTTTCTTCAGAGACCAACAAAAAAGATTCCTCATTCATTTCATCCATGACAGTTTGAAAGTTTGTCATTAGCTCGGATTTTACACTCACTGTAACTGTTTTACTATAACTGACACTTTGAATGGTTGTTTTTTGGTATTTTCCCAGTACATCTATGACATCTTTATAACTATTATACCGATCAATTTTATTCAAAGCCAATGCTTTTTCAAAAATTTCATGTAGAGTGTTATTGTCGCTATGATTCAGTATATCTTTAAAACGATTAAAAACAGCATACATATCTGATTGAAATGATTGAACATAATTCTTTTTGAATTCTGGAGCAAGACAATCAGTGTCTATCGCATCAAATAGAGCGAAGACTTTTAACAGACCTAAAAACTTAATCTCAGGTTGGTCATCATATATTGCAATAGTTAATGGAGAAATATAGAAACCATATCTGTTTTGATTTTTTAGATGATTTAATGTTTTTAGCACCTTAATTAAATCATTTACTGTGAACTCATCTTTTTCTTCATTAGTATTATATTCGTAGGCAATAAAATGTACTTCATTTTCTTCATCGTAACCATACTGAATGATTCTTTGCACTAATGGGTTTATTTCATTACAAATAGGATCAATCTCGTACCTTAAAACACGATCAACATATTTTTTTTGATTTTGAGGAGTCTTTATGAGAAGTATTTCAACTATTTTTCCAAGTTTGTCTTCAGCTAAATACAGTTGGACAATATCATTGAATTTTTTTAGTGATTGAGTAATTTCAAATTTGTTTATGTGATTCACAGTTCAGTATGTATGAGCAAATAATTAGATAGTAATAAAATTAAATAAAGTATTTAAGAAAGTTTTCTAAAATCAATTGTTAAATACTCTAAGTTTTTGAATTTTACTAATGTGTAAGTTTTCTTTTGTTAGATGAAAATTTCAATACTTTGACAAATAAAGAATAAAGTTAGATTGTTTAATCTACACCTGTTTACGGTTTCCCGTATCGAATATGATTATTTATGTAAATAAAGTTAAAACCTTTTTTTAAGTCATATTAATAGAGAATTTCAATAGGAAAGGCTATAATAACTTGCACAAAAATTTCATTTTATTTTGCTGAACAAGAATAACTTGTTGACTTTAAGTGAGTAATAAGTAAATTGTTCCTTATCAAGTTTATACTTTAAACTTGATAAATATTGTTTTATGCAACTATATATTAATTTTACCTAAATACTTGCTCTTCGTTTTAATAAATTATAGAACTAGTAAGTTTTTTTATTAAATTGTTATCTTTGAAAAAAGACCAATAAAAAGTAAGCACTCGGTAAAACCCGTATTGCATATTTCAGGATGATTTTGTAAGACTGTATTTTACATAAAAGGAGTTATGTACTATTGTAATTTACTGACAAGTAGAAATCTAAGTGTTTGTACTTCTTAGATAGGTGTCTGATTTTAAGCTATTCTTAGTATTGGAGAGATTTTGCTAAGAAAATGTTATTTCTTTAACAATTTAAACTACTGCTGGATTTTTCCAATTTTGTGGTAGTAATTCTTCTAATTTATTGGCTTTATGCTCAGGTAATCTTTTAAAGACATCATGTAACCACAGATACGGATTTACATCATTGATTTTACAAGTAGCAAAGAAAGAATACATGATAGCTGCATGTTGTGCAGCCTTGTGAGAGCCTGCGAAGAGATAATTTTTGCGCCCTAATGCGAGTGGTCTAATTGCATTTTCTATTAGGTTGTTATCAATCAGATACTTTCCATCTTGTGTGTAAGCGCTTAGCTTATCCCACAAGTTTAAACTATACGCAAAAGCCTTTCCAATAGCGCTTTTAGGCAATACTTTACCGTACTCTTGTTGCATCCAAGTATGAAGCTTTTCTAAAATAGGCTTCGCACATAATTCTCTATAGCGTTTTATGGTCTGTGTATTTGTAGTACGCTCTTTTATTTTTCGCTCTATGGCATATAGTTTTTGGATTTGCCCCATAGCATAACTGGCTCTTGCGTTGTCATTATCAAGTGCTTTTTCAAAATAGCGCCTGGCATGTGCCATGCAAGCCAAGAGCTTTATCGGATGTTTGGTACTTAGATTTTGGTATGCTCTATATCCATCAGTTTGCAATGTTCCGCTAAACTGTTGTAAAAAATCTTTTGGAACTTTTGCTGACCTGCTAGGATCGTACTTAAATAATACTAATCGTTCCACTGGTGCATGGAATACCCAATGATATCCTGTGTGCAAGCTTCCGTTTTTATGATTGTCTTGAACTTTGATTGGCGACTCGTCCCCTTGGAGGTACTGACTTTGTAATACTGCTTTTTGTAGGACTTCATATAATACCTCCAACTGTGTTACTCCTTTAGAAAACCAACCTGTCATTGATGACATTGCTACAACAACGCCTTCTCTTTTTAAAATTTGTATCTGACGATAAAAAGGAAGATGATCCACGAACTTGCTGACACAAATATGGGCTAATAATCCAGCTCCAACATTGGATTTAGGCAAGATCATGCTAGGAAGTGAAGCAATAACGATTCCTGCATCATTAGGTAATGCATATTTTGGACGAATAATTTTACGAACATAGACCCTAGAAGGCGTATACTCCAATACTTCTGTAATTTCTTCACCTATTTTAATGCTACCTTGAGCAATATGCACAGGTTCTATTATTTGTTCAACTCTTGGTAAATGCGAAGCTAATGGTAAACGAATAGGATGCTTTTTTGTTTTTGACCGATTGTAACTAATCTGCTGTTGTACTACCTCTGTTTGCTCAGAAGTTTCTTCTGTAAATAGTCCTAATTGAAGTGCATCTGTGTTAGGAACAAATCGTTCGCTTTTACTACCAAAAATAAGGCGTTTTAATTCAGATAACTGTAATTCTAAATTTTGATAGTTAGAGAGTAACTGTTCATATTCTGATTTAGGAATCTGAACATAATCTTGATCGATAACCACGGTAGATAAGGATGTTTTCACATGTTAAAAATACAAATACTCCTTAGAAAAAACAATGTTTTACAACAATTTATGCAGGTATTTGATATCGTTTTTTTCTACGAATATGAGAGATTGAAATACCATCGATAAGTAACACTAATTGCGAATAACTAAGAGTAATACCCATCACAGAAGCATCATATACAGGCAACTCAAAGCGACCAGATTCCAAGCGTTTATAATACAACACAAAACCACCATCTTCCCAATGTAATATTTTTACTTTATCACGTGATTTGTTGATAAATATATATGCAGTTCCATCAAGAGCAGAGCCGTTGAGTTCTTTTTGAATAATACCTGCTAGACCATCAAAACTCTTACGCATATCGGTCGGGTGACTATATAAATGATAATGGTGTGAAATTCCTAGTCCAAACATGATATAAGTTGAGTTAATGAGCAAAGAGTCTTTTGATTTAATAAACAGGTATCTAAATGTAGACGAACACCATTTGGATATTCAATCCTAATTGATGAATCGGAGTTAGCCATGGGCATATCAACTTCAATAGGAATAAATTTACTCCAAGATGGTTCTTCTCTAGGATGAATTTCCGCTTGATCTAATTTCTTTTCAAGATGATAGTGTTTCAGCCAATATTTTAAAGTAGCCAGCTTGATATCTTCACGCTCACAAAAATCTTTCTGATCGATATCCTCTAAGTACATCATCTCTATCAAGGCAAACATACGCTCTTGTTTCTTGGAGTTTTTCATCTGACTAAAATAATCCACTCAAAGATTCTCTGCAATATGCAGTTTACCGAAGGCTTACAATTTTCAAGCTATTTTCTTAAAATTTTTACGCTTTTAAAAGCCATTGATATTGTACCCAAATTTTACAAATGATATCTCATTTTTATTTTAAATCTTTGTACTCACAAACGCATTAAACTGTATTTAAGAAATTGTCATATAAGCATAACAATCATAAAAGAATGAGTTGGCATATTTAAAACAAATGAAAAAATCAGTAATTATATGTGTTTTTTCAACCATTTTCTAAGCAATAGTATTGCCTTTAAAGGCATTTGTATGATACAAAATGCGTACAAATGATATCTCAGTTTTGTTTTAAATCTTTGTACTCACAAACGCATCAAACTGTATTTAAGGAATTGTCATATAAATATAACGATCATAAAAAATGAGTTGGCGTAATTAAAACGAATGTTTAACCTTAAAAAAAGAAATAAAAAAATTAGTAATTATATGTGCTTTTTTAACCATTTTCTTAGTCATAGCCTTCCCTTTCGAGTCTTTGGTACGGAACCAAAATTTTACAAATGATATTTCAGTTTTATATAGAATCTTTGTAATCATAAAGACATAAAGAATTTATGCAAGCTTTAAAATGGTACCATCATTACTAACTAATAAAATTAATTTTTCGGAGAAAACTAATTGTACCGCTTTTCAAAGAATCATATAAAATCAATGACTTACAGTTTTTACGTACCGAGTACCAAAACTGAACAAATGATATTTAATCAATTCATTATATATTTGTATTCTATGACGGTTTAGAGACCTCTTGAATTAAATATTGCTTCAAAGTTTAAAGACTTTGAATACCTAAAAAATAGTCAGTAATCTTAAAAAGAAACAATATGTAAAAATTATAAACCAATAAAGCATCTATCAAATAAATCATTCCAGAAATTTAAAACATAATAGAATCAATAACAATTTAAACATACAATAGTAAGAGATAATCACTTTATCGTGAAGTGATCATTATAATAAATAAAACATACAATAACATTTCTTAATCCAAAGTTGTAAGATTTTAACTGTTAATATTATTTAGAATCATTGGAATTAGTCTTCATTCTTTGTAATATTGAAAAGATGATTTCTAACGTTAATACAATCGCTTTAGAGAAAAGCGATCAAAAGAATAAGAGCGCAAGACTCTTTAAATAGTACTACTTAATAGTAGTCATCTTGTCGTGGCACGAAAAAGAGAACAAGGTCATTAAAAAAGTAAGCCCTTGTATTGTATAATCTACGTGATAACTTTCATTAAGTAATCACGGTTATCGTGCCAATATGTCAAAATTAAAAGTAAGTACTATAAAAAAAGTACTTAATAGAAATCAAAAAATGACTGCTGATCGTTTACGGAGTTTCAAAGGGTTTGAAAAATTCAGTAATCAAGAAGCTAAAGAAGTTATCAAAAAACTAGAACATTTAGCAGCAATAGTTTGCAAGCATGTCCAAAATTCAAAATAGTATGAACGATTTATCCATTTTCAAGAGTTTTCAAAAAGTAAAAAACACGAATCTTTTACGATTGGATGGAAAAGCAGTTATATACACAAGAGTTTCTACAAAAGAGCAAGCTGAAAATAATGCTAGTTTGGAAACACAACTAAAGTATTGTAAACTATTAGCAGAAAAGAAAGGAGTTGAAGTATTGGAATGTTTTGGAGGTACGTATGAATCTGCTAAAAGTGATGAACGTAAAGAGTTTAAAAAAATGCTTGCTTATGTAAACCGAAAAAAAGATGTTGGTTACATTATTGTATATTCTTATGATCGATTTTCTCGTACTGGAGCTAATGGAGCATATATTAGCGATCAACTTAAAAAACAAGGAATTGTAACGATTTCAGCAACACAAGAAGTAGATACTAGTACAAGCGCAGGATCATTCCAACAGAATTTATATTATATGTTCTCTCAGTTTGATAATGAATTGAGAAGAGATAAGTGTGTTTCAGGAATGAGAGAAAAGATTAGAAAAGGATATTATATTGGACCAATACCATTTGGCTATACGAATCTAAACCCAGGAAATGGAAAAACTCCTGAATATGTCATAAACGATCAAGGGAAGCTTTTACGAAAAGCATTTTTATTAAAATCAGGAAAAAATATGGCTAATGTTGAAATAGCCGATACGCTTAGAAAAAAGGGGTTAAAAATAACAGAAAAGTATTTGAGCAAATATCTTCGTAATCCATTCTATTGTGGAATTATTGTAAGTCCGTTACTTCCAGACGAAATTATTGAAGGAAAACAAGAACCACTTGTTTCAAGAGACATATTCTTAAAAATCAATAACCTTTTACAATCCAGAAAAGATATAAGGAAATACAATTCAGAAGATGAAAACCTCCCTTTAAAAGCGTTTGTACGCTCTGTAGAGTGTGATACGCCTTATACGGGATATATTGTAAGATCAAAACGGTTGTATTATTATAAGAATAGAAGAAAAGGAAGTAAGGAAAATAGAAGTGCTAAAAAAATGCATCAGACATTTTTAGAGCTTTTAAAGAACTTTCAATTATCAGATAGTAAATATGTTGAACCACTGAAAGAAATCATAGAAGAGAAGTTTATAGAACTCAATGCTGAAAAAATAGAAGATGTCAAAAATGCAAAAAATCAATTAAATGCTTTGCAACGAAAAATTGATCGTATAGAAGAACGTTTTGTATTCGAAGAAATAAGCAAAACTCAATACGACAAGTTTAATGAAAAATTATTAGTAGAAAAAAGAGAATTGGAGAAGCTTTCTTTAAAAAGTAAATTTAATAGTTCGAACCTTAAAAAAGCGATTGATAAAGCAATAGAATTTGCACTCAATCTACCGTCATTATGGACTTCTGGGAATGTGGAGGTAAAACGAACAATTCAATATATGCTGTTTCCTGATGGAATTGGGTATGATTTCAAAAATCATCGATTTCGAACTTTTCGAATCAATTCAATTTTCTCTGCAATCGTAAGTATATCAAGTGATTTAAGTGGAAATAAAAAAGAGAATTACCATAATTTCTATGATAATTCTCTTCAAGTGGAGTCGGAGAGAATCGAACTCTCGTCCAAACAAGCAATTAAAATGCCTTCTACGCGCTTAGTTCTTGTTTAATTTTCGACTACTAGCTGACCAAAAACCGCCCACTAATAGCTTAACTTCTTAGTTGTAAAAACTACGGCAAAGTAACGTAGTCTCGATGTTGTCTTTTATGGTGTCTCAATTATGATCGCCGGCAACAAGGGCTATCATGAGACATTCAGCTTTTCTGTCTAACAGAAACTGAGGCCAATCCTACTATAATTCAGATTATGCAGCTAAAGCGTAGTTATTCTCGCCATTTAAAAAATGTGAAACATGAGATTAACGAGCTATTTCTCAGCGCTCGGCGTGCTTACACTTCAATTCGACTCGCTGTCAATACCAGTCGACCCCAAAATATTTAAGAACTTTTCCTTTTAGTTCAAAAAGGAGAACAAAAGTAACACAATTTTTAATAGTTTTGTGTTTTTGTGCTAAATACTACTAATTTAGGGCAAAAATTGTACCAAACATAACAATGTCAGTCTTTGTCAGTACTGATGAACTTAATAAAATAAGCTATGAAATTTGCCATCATAAAAGAACGTAAAAATCCGCCAGACAGGCGTGTGGTATTCTCTCCAGAAAAATTAGCAGAAGCAAAAGCACAATTTTCAGAAGCCACATTTAAAGTAGAAGCTTCAGATATTCGTGTATTTTCTGATAAAGCGTACGCAGATAAAGGGTTTGATGTCTTAGAAGATGTTTCTCATTGTGATGTAATGATTGGCGTAAAAGAAGTTCCGCTTGAAAATTTAATTCCAAATAAAAAATACTTTTTCTTTTCTCATACCATCAAAAAACAACCGTACAATCGTGAGTTATTACAAGCAATATTAGCCAAAAATATTGAAATGTACGATCATGAAGTAATTACCAAAGACAATGGCGGACGCTTGATCGGTTTTGGGCGTTATGCAGGTTTAGTTGGCGCATACAATGGTTTTAGAGCGTTAGGTTTGCGAGATGGATTGTTTGAATTACCAAAAGTTGAAAACCTTTCAGACTTAGACGCCGTCAAAAAAGAATTAGACAAAATAAAACTTCCAAATATTAAAATTCTACTCTCAGGAACTGGAAAAGTAGCATTTGGAGCAAAAGAAATTTTAGATCACTTAGGAATCAAAGAAATTTCAGATGCATTATACCTTACATCAAACTTTACGGAACCTGTATATTGCATGGTTGATGTTATGGAATATAGCAAACGCACCGATGGGAAAGTAGGAGATAAGTTCAAATTTTATAACGATCCAAGTGGTTATGAAAGTAACTTTATGCCATATGCAAAAATGACCGATTTCTTTATTGCAGGACATTTCTATGGAGATGGCGCACCGTTTTTATTTACTAGGGATGATGCAAAACATCCTGATTTCAAAATCAATCTAGTTGCCGATGTATCTTGCGACATTGATGGACCTGTGGCAAGTACCATTCGTCCTTCAACCATTGCAGATCCTTTTTATGGATATGACCCAAAAACAGAAAAAGAAGTAGCTTTCAATACAAAAGGAGCAATTACAGTGATGGCAGTCGACAATTTACCATGCGAATTGCCAAAAGATGCAAGTGAAGGTTTTGGAGAAATGTTTTTAGAACATGTAATTCCAGCTTTCTTCAACAATGACAAAGATGGCGTATTAGCAAGAGCTAAAATGACTGAAAATGGTAAGCTTACAGAACGGTATTCGTACTTACAAGACTATGTAGATGGGAAGTAATTTTATGTATTAACTTACATTTTTTGTATGTGGATGTAGGGATATTTGTGATGAGATTGTTATATTTATAAAGCAATCAAAAACCAACCAATGAAAAAAATCACCTTATTCCTATCCTGTATACTAATTCTATGTATTTTTTCTTGTGAGAAAGATGACAACACAGTTGCTCCAATTATCTCAGAAGAAGAGCCAATCATTCCAATAAACTTTGAAGAAAACTTTGGAACAACTATTACCGCACGCTTTCTTGGTCGTGTAGTAAATGAACAAAATGAGCCAATACAAGGCGCAACGATTCAAATAGGAAACTCCGTAACTTCTACCGATCTTTTCGGAATATTTTCAATGTCAGATGCTGCTGCATATGAAAAATTCGCATACGTTACTGCAACGAAAGATGGATACATTATTGGTTCAAGAGCATTAGTTCCTTCTGCATCAGAAGTGAATAGGGTAGAAATCATGTTACTGAAAGAAGATGTAATTGCAACGATCAATTCTGGTCAGCAAGCTACCGTAAATCTATCCAACGGAACAGAAGTTACATTTGATGGAAATTTTACAAAAGAAGATGGCTCGGCATATAGTGGCGAAGTAAAAGTAATTCTAAAACATCTAAGTCCTGATGATGAAAACATGGACGCAATGATGCCAGGAATGTTATTTGCACAAGATGCAAGTGGCGATGCGGTTGCTTTAGAAACGTATGGAATGTTGGTTGTAGAACTCAGAAGCAATTCAGGAGAAGAATTACAACTAGCAACAGGAAGCAGTTCGCAAATTTCAATGCCGTTAGCTGCAAATACACTCAATCCGCCAGCAACAATTCCATTATGGCATTTTGATGAAACACTAGGGTATTGGATTGAAGAAGGAGAAGCAACTTTACAAGGAAACAAATATGTTGGTGATGTAGCTCACTTTTCATTTTGGAATTATGATTTTCCATATCCGTCAATCGTTTTATGTATTCAGCTAGAAGATGAAAACGGAAATCCAATGCCGTATACAGCGTTAGATTTACACTCTACATTACTAAACTCAACAGGAACGTATGGATATACAAATAGCAATGGAGTAGAATGTGGATTGGTTCCTTCGGGAGAAGAATTTACAGTAATAGTTCCAGGAGTTTCTTGTGCTAATCAACCATTTACAACAACTATTGGTCCTTTTACTTCGGATACGAATATAACAATACCTGTAATTGCAACAAATCAAAACACAACAACCTTGACTGGAACATTTATTACTTGTGATGGAAATAATGTAACAAACGGATATATGCAACTATTCATCAATGGAACATCAGAAATAATTCCGGTAACGGACGGAACAATTAACTATGCTGTATCTTATTGTGGTACGTTAGACTATTCTATCAAAGGAATAGATGTAACCAACAATCAAGTTACTAGCGTTACAACGGGAACGTTAAACGGAAGTGCTACGGTAGATTTAGGAGTCTTAAGTTCATGCACAGGATTTGTAGACACAGATGGCGATGGTATTTTTGATTCATTTGAAGATTTAAATGGTGACAACGACCTTACCAATGACGATACAGATAATGATGGAATTCCAAATTATCAAGATGCAGATGATGATGGCGACGGAATTAACACCGCAGATGAAGATTATGATGGTGACAATGATCCAACGAATGATGATACAGATGGAGATCAAATTCCAAACTATCTAGACAATCAAGATGTTGTCGTTTACTCAACTGATGTTGCTGGAGAAGGTTGTGATCCTATAACATACAATTTAGATGACATTATTACGAATCATTACAGTGGACAAGGAACTGCAAATATGACGTATGTATTTTATGAAAACGAAGCAGATGCTATTGCAGAAACAAATCCCATAACAACGTCAATATATCAAGTGTCTTTGGCAGATTTAGTTAATAACGGAGCTGTAATACATATCAAAGGAACAAGTACAATTACGGGACAATCTGATATAGCGTATGTATACTTATTTTATGGATTTCCAGATACAGATAACGACGGATTGACAGATTGTGAAGAAACTACAGGTGTTGATGATCCAAATACACCTTTAGTTCCAACTGGAATCACAAATCCAAATGATGCGTGCGATCCAATAGAAACAAGCTCTTTAATAGATAGTGATAATGATGGACTTACCGATTGTGAGGAAACTACTGGGACAGATAATATACATACACCTTTAATACCAGCTGGAACAAGTGATCCAAATGATTCAAGTGACCCAAACCAAGCACCTACGCTTCAAATAGCTGGGTCTGGAGTTGTTATTTATGAAGGTGATGGATTAAATGAGTGGGCAATACTAAGCTTAAGCCACGCAAGTACAGAAGCTATTTCAGTGAATGTACAAACTGTTGATGGCACTGCAACAGCACCACTAGATTATTCAGCCGTGAATGTTACGGTAACTATTCCGGCAGGAGATGTATCAATGAATCTAGCTAATCTTATACCAATAATTAATGACACAGAAGTTGAAGGTACTGAGAATTTCTTTTTACAAGCAACAGTCATTTCTGGAAATACAACAAATGCAAGTGCATTAGTAGAGCTTGAAATCATAGATGATGATGTAGCTCCATCAATAACCGATTTCCCAGCATGTAGAAATCCAACCACAGGAACGGCTACTTTTGATATTCAAAGTATGATCCCAAATTTTGTTTCTCTAAGTGACTTACAATCGGGTCTTTTAGTATTTAACTATTATTACACAGAACAAGATGCACGTGCGTTTTCAAATTCAGGTACAGTACAAGGTCCATTAATAACATCACAAAATACGATGATATATGCAGCAGTTTGGAATCCGCATATAACTCCAAGTGCTGATGCAGCTGTATCAATACTAAACTGTATCATAAATGAAACACCAACAGCAGTAGGAGGCTTGAGTTTAACAACTTGCGACGGAAATTCAGACGGCTTTGCAACTTTTGATCTTTCGCAATTGAATACTCAAATATTACAAACACAGCCAAGTGCAAATTTTAATATTACGTATCATGAAACTCCGGAAGATGCCGTTAACAATGTAAACCCAATACAAGCTATTTATACAAATATTATAACAAATCAACAGACAATATATTACCGTATAGAAGATTTTCAAACTGGATGTTTTAACACTGGAGCTATTGACCTTATTGTAGATTCTGGCTGTTAATTCAATATCGAATAACTAAAATTAAAAAAGCACTTTGATTTTACTCTAGGTGCTTTTTAAAAAAAAATAGTATCTTGTAAGTATTAAGATCATTATTATACACAAAACCAATGAAAAAATTCCCTTTATTTCTATCTTGTTTACTAATTCTATGTGTTTTCGCTTGTGACAATGAGCTTCTTGGACCCGAAATTACCTCAGAAGAAGAAGTTCCTGTAATTCCCATAAACTTTGAAGAAAACTTTGGAACAACGGTCACAGCTCGTTTTTTAGGTCGTGTGCTAGATGAGCAAAATGATCCAGTTCAAGGCGCAACCATTCAAATAGGAAATACAGTAACAAGTACAGATATCTTCGGAATCTTCTCTGTGTCAGATGCAACAGCATTTGAAAAATTTGCCTATATCAAAGTTGAAAAAGACGGATATATCAATGGCTCAAGAACTTTGACACCATCAAGTACAGAAGTAAATAATGTAGAAATCATGTTACTCAAAGAAGATGTAATTGCCACAATTACTTCTGGAGTAACAGCAACGGTAAATTTACCAAACGGAACAGAAGTTTCGTTCAATGGAAACTTTACCAGAGAAAATGGAACACCATACAACGGACAAGTTGATGTGATTATCAAACATCTAAGCCCTGATGATGAAAACATGGACGCAATGATGCCAGGAATGTTATTTGCACAAAATGCAAGTGGCGATGCAGTTGCGTTAGAAACGTATGGAATGATTGCTGTAGAACTCAGAAGTAGTTCTGGAGAAGAATTACAACTAGCCGAAGGTAGCATTTCACAAATCTCCATACCTGTAGCAACAAGCTCAAACAATCCGCCAGCAACAATTCCATTATGGTATTTTGATGAAGAAGTAGGTTATTGGAAAGAAGAAGGCGTAGCAACACTACAAGGAAACAACTATGTTGGCGAAGTATCTCACTTTTCATTTTGGAATTATGACTTTCCATATCCCTCAGTATATTTATGTATCACATTAGTTGATGATGGCGGAAGACCATTGCCATACACGAGTTTAGATCTTTATTCAGCATTACTAAATGCAACAGGAACGTACGGATTTACAAATGCAGCAGGAACAGAATGTGGTTGGATTCCAGCTGGAGAACAACTCACAGTGACAATTGCAACATTACATTGCAACAATGCGCCATTTACAACAACGATTGGACCATTTACATCCGACGCAAACATTACGATTACAGTTCCGTCAAATTTAAGTACAACCGAACTCACAGGAACTTTTGTAAACTGTGATGGAAACAACGTTACAGATGGGTACATTCAACTATTTATCAACGGAAACTCACAAGTAATTCCAGTAACCAATGGATCTATAAGTTATACAGTTGTTTACTGTAACACATTAGATTTTTCTCTAAAAGGAATTGATATCACGAGCAATCAAATCACAAACATTATAACAGGAACATTAAATGGAAGTGCTACCGTAGATGTTGGCGCGCTCAGTTCATGTACAGGATTTGTAGATACGGATGGAGATGGCGTTTTTGATACCTTTGAAGATATAAATGGCGACAACGATTTAACGAATGATGATACAGACCAAGATGGTACTCCAAACTATTTAGATATTGATGATGATGGTGACGGAATCAACACCGCAGACGAAAACTACGATGGCGATAACGATCCAACAAATGACGATACCGATGGCGATCAAATTCCAGATTATTTAGATGCAGTTGATGTAAATATCTTTGATTCAGAAATCATTGCAGATGGTTGCAACCCATTAATCTTTAATTTAGATGCAATAGCAACGCAGTATGTAAACACAAACATGAGTTATGCTTTCTATGAAACTGAAGCAGATGCTGCTGCAGAAACAAACGTATTAACGTCAACATACGAAGTAGCATTTATTAATTTTACAGATGGTTCAAATATCTATGTAAAAGGAACTAACACAATAACCAACGCAACTGCTGTTGGAAATATATATTTATTTGTTGTAAATGAAGACTCAGATAATGATGGATTAACGGATTGTGAAGAAACCACAGGAATAGACGATCCAGATACCGTTTCTGTGCCAAGCGGAATAAGTGACCCGAACGATTCAAACGATCCTGTAGATTTCACAGACACGGATGGTGACGGACTTACAGACGCAGAAGAAACCACAGGAAACGACAATCCAAACACACAACCAACACCAAATGGAATATCAGATCCAAATGATCCATGTGATCCAATAGAATCTAGTTCATTAGTAGATAGTGACAATGACGGATTAACCGATTGTGAAGAAACAACAAGTATAGACAATCCAAATACACCTTCAATTCCAAGCGGAACAAGTGATCCAAACGATCAAAATGATCCAAACCAACAACCAACAGATACAACGATGACATTTGGTGGTCCATTTGGTGGTAATACATTGTCAGAAAGCGCAGGAACCATTGATCTTCTTGTATCGTTAAATTCGGCAAGTAGTCAAAATACGGTAATTAATATAGCTTCTTCTAATGTAAGTGCGGTTGCTCCAGATGATTATACTCCAATAAATACAACGGTTACTATTCTCGCAGGAAATATATCAGGAACACCATGGCCAATACAAATTGATATCATTGATGATACAGATTTTGAAGCTAATGAAGCCATTTTAATTACAGCGACTGTAATCTCAGGAGCGGTTACAAATCCAATTGTAGAATTCTATATAACTATTGAAGACAATGACAGCAACGGAAATTCTCCGCAATCTGGAATCATAGGAGTATGTGGTGATGGAAATGGGTTAGGTGTATTTGACCTTAACTCTATGGATACTCATTATCTGAATGGAAATAATGGAACGATAAGTTATCATCAAACACAAGCAGACGCAGATGCAGGAATGAATGCGTTAACATCTCCTTATACTTCAACAGATGGTATTACATTATTTGTTCGTATTGTTGCTTCAACAGGCAACATCCAAATATCAACATTATATTGTGAAGTATATACAACGCCAATGGCTATATCAGGACTTAGTTTAACTGAATGCGATGGAAACGGAGATGGTTTAGCAATCTTTAGTCTTCAACAATTAGATGCGCAAATTATTCAAAACGGTGGAAACTTAGTAGTAGTAAGTTATCACGCAACGCTAGCTGATGCAGAAAATAATACCAATATAATATTTCATGACTTATATCTAACTACGTCACGAACTATGTTTTTCAGAGTGCGACATATGCGTGGAGGATGTTACGATACGGGAGCTATTGACCTTATTGTAGATCCAGGTTGTTAATTTAAAAAAATATAAATCATCAAAAGCATCTCAACTACGAGATGCTTTTTTTTATTGTCTAAATTCAATTTAAAAGTGTTCGTAATCATGTTTTTTGAGTTTGATGTTTTAAAAACTGCTGGCGCACGATGTAAATCATAAAAAATAACAGCAACATCCAAAAATACGGTTCGCTCATACGACGTGTTTCCAAACCAGCTTTTTCAGAATAATCTGCGCTCATAATTTCTTCTTGTTTTCGCAACAAACGTGCTTCTTGTACTTTTGTTTCTAGTGAAATATAAGTAGTACTATGAGTCAAAATATTCTGAGAAAAACTCTCGCGTAAAGCGCGCAACCAATTGTCTTTTTTACGTGTCGGATTCAAATCGTTCAAATCATGAAACAAGCGTAATTGCAACGCATTCAAATACGGATTTCCAGAAAAATCAGCAGCTAAAGTTGCAGTATTATCAAAACTTACTAAAGAAGGTTGATCGTCATTTCTAAGAAAAATTGATTGTCCATTTCTGGAAAATTCTACCAATTCAATCGTTTCAGGAAGCTTCTTTTTCCAATGAGAATGTTCAATCAAATTATGATATGGAAATGCACTTTCCGTCTCCCAAGAACTATATTTTCCTGTAAAGCGATTACTCATTGATGCGTACACAACCACATACGGAATACTTTTTTGATCGCGATGCGCAAACTCAATCTGAGCAATTGCTTTTCTATAATTAAACCCTGATTCTTTAGGCGATGTTTGTCTTCCCCAATTTACGTCTGCATCCACATACAAAATCTGTGCTTTCTGTTTCACATCAGCCGATAAAGCTTCAAAATCTTCACGAAATTGCTTCCTAAATTCTTCTCCTTTTGTCGTATTATCCACTAAAAAATAATAGCTTACTGGCGATTGCACTTTTGGTAAATTTTGTTTGATAGTACTCGGAACATAAAACGTATTCGGACTCAACTCCGCAACAGTTTGTGCTAAAGGCTCAACATCAATTGTAATTGGTATATGATTAATTTCAAAATTAACAGGCGTTCTGTGATACAGCGTAAAACCTGACGTACGTGTTTCATCTTTCTGAAAAGGAAAAATCTTCAAAGATATCACATCATCATACAAATATTGCAAAATTCCAGGATCGCGGCGTTGATTAGTAATCTGTTCATAAATCCAATTGGCAGCTTTCTTTTCAGCTAAAATCCCAAACGTTCTGCGATCTTCAATATCTAAATAATAATCAGAAATAAACACATCTTTTGGCAAAGTAAATTCGCTTCGAAACTCACGCATTCCAACACTATCCAAATTCGTAATGGCTAGATGAATTTGTGTTTTATAAAAATCGCCTTTGGCAACATATTCAGTTTCGTGCGTATAATTTACACTTGCGTTTAATCGTTCTGGCGGTTGATATCCTGACCAAGCAAATGTTCGCTGTCCTAAAAATAAATTTTGAATCTCATGTGTTTTTTGTTCAGATACTTGCAAATTATCAAACACATACCAATCGTAAAAAAGTGACAATAATGGCAAACGTTGCTCAGGATTTTCAATAGAAAGTCTACGGTTTCCTTTGTGCATTTCACTGAAAATATATTCAATCTTTTCAACATTATAATCTGTATATGTTGTGTTGGAAGCGTCAAATTGATTGGTTTCTGCGATTAATTCGTTGAGGTAATTTTTATGATTTGAGCAAAATCCAATAAAAATAATTGGTAATAGCAACATGCAGAATCCACTTAAAATAATCACTTTCTTTTTGCTGTATTTTTTTAGAATTAGGGCGAATTGTTTTGACATGATTTGATACTGTAATAATAGCAATACAATTGGTGTCAACATTAAAATTCCTGCGCCAAAAACGATCAATGCAATAAACGAAAGTGGTACAAATGGTAAGAAGATCAAGAAGAAGTAAAACACAATTGGTACACCAAAAGATGCACATAAAAAACCGATGAATTTTGCAGTTACGGAATCCGTAACTAGCAATGTTAATCCGATTGCATTAATGGAAAATGCACTATAGATTATAGGATGATTAAAGTCTCCAAACAGCTCAAAATTTAAGTTTAAAAGTAATCCGATAAGTGGAAATAGAAACCCGAAAAGAATAATCATAATTGGATACTTTGCATTCAGGTTTTTTCCAACCATATTTCCTAAGATAAAACGTAAAAAGAAAAACAGAAAACCAGCAATAGCAACGCATATAATTATTTTTGTAGCGAATAATTGAAGTTGAAAATTTCCTGTATTCTGTCTTCCAAAAATTGGAATAAAAAGCATTGTAAAAATGTACATGCTAAAAGGAACAAGTATGGAAAAACCTAAATTTTTTAAGTTTGATGAAAGTGTTCCTTTTGGGCGAAAATATTTAAAAATAATATCGAGCAATGCATGAAAAATTGCAGGAACTGTCAAGTACAGTGGAATAATTTCGTAATTAATACTTGTTGATTTTACACGAGGAATCTCAATAAAAAGATTCGATTCATACAACCAAAAAAGGAAAATAGTATAGCCTATTATTATTGCGCACGGTAAAATCCAATTGCTAATTTTTTGTTTAATTTCGAGTAAAATCAATCCTAAAAAAAGAAAAATTAAACAACTCCAATACGTCGTTAAACCTGTAAATTGAAATGCGTTTCCTTCGGGCGAATCAAACGCGCTGTATAACAACCAAGCAAGGAAAATTTGTGGCAAAAGTAAAGACAGAATATATCCGAGTGATTTATGTAGTTTGAATGGTAACATATTTTGATGAGATAAGATGATTAATAGTAAGTAAAATGAAAATGTATAAAATGCTTCCGAGTGCTAAATGTGCATTTTTAGGATCGATAAATTCGTGTGTCCAATTCCATTCGGCTAATTTCATAGCACTAATAATTCGTGCAGTATTTGCAAAAATCATAATGAAATAACTGCAAATTCCTAAGAAAATGATACGTAAAACTGTATTTTTTATAGTTTGAAACGTGCACAATTTGAAACATAGAAAAGCGAAACAAATGATGAAGAAATTTCCGCCTGCGCATGATTTTTCAATCACAATTCCGGTTGGCGAACTAAATCCAACATCAGGAATCCACTCAAAAGAAGTCTTCGTGAAAAATGAAATCAACGGAATCATCGGATACATAAACCATTTCAAAACGGCTAGTGTTGCAACGCTGTACATGGCTTTTAAGGATAAAATTAATCCAAGTGTAAAACCTATTTTTTGATATACTTTGTTCATGATAACGTTGAAGTTGAAAATGAAAATGAAAATGAAAATGAAAATGAAAACGAAAACGAAATTAGAAAATGAAAACGAAACCTGAGCTTTTTAGCACTCGAATTCCAGAAAGCCAGGAATCGTTTTCTCACCAAACTAACTTTCTTGAGTTATGAGTTTTCAGTTATGAGTTATGAGTTGTGAGTTCTCGGTTATGAGTTATGAGTTTGTTGCAAGTTGTGAGTTCAAATTCGCGGGCTGAGCGGAGTCGAAGCCCCAATCAATCTTTCGAGATACAAACATTACAATTCCGAGAATTAAGAACAATCCGATGCTTCCTACCAATAATGCGTAGTTTTCTAGTTGTATAATTACGAAAATAAAACCGTACAAAGCTGTTAATGAAGTTCCGATAAATAACGGAAATTTCCAGTTTTTCAAAATCGATTTTGAATACAATGTTATCATTACAATAACAGCGATTCCTGCAATGAGATATGCTTTTAAGAAACTACTATGTTCCGAAATTGAAATTAGCAACGTATAAAACATGACAAGCGCAATTCCGATCATTAAATACTGAAATGGATGTATGGAAATTTTGCTTAATGTTTGAATGAGGAAGAAGACTAAAAACGTTAATCCAATGACTAAAAAGCCATATTTTGCCGAGCGTTCACTCTTTTGATATTCGTCCAGCGGAATTATGAATTTTGTTCCAAATGCATATTGATTCAAATTTGGTAAGGTTTGAAAAAACTGTTGTGAAAACGAACGATTCGTATTCAAAAGTTTCCAATTTGCTTCAAATCCGCCATTTTCAGTAACGCGTTCGCTTTGCGTAATAAAATTTCCGGTGTGACTTGGATCTTTCCAATCGGACGTCATTTGCACATTTGTTACTTTCCCAATCGGAATAAACTTAATGCTTTTACTACCATTATACATCAATTTAAAATCAAAAGCTTGCGCGGAAGTTTTTGGAACATCAGCCAATGCAATATGCGTACTTTCAAGTTCATCCAACTGCGGATACGAATTGTGTTGCGCATTGAAATTCGTCTCAAAACCATATACATTTCCGTTCAAATTTAGCTTCACTTCACTTTTCAAACCTTTCAAATTTGTGGTTTTAATTAACAACGTTGCTTTTTCCCAAACAATGTCTTCATCAGCAATTGATTTTGATAAAAAATCGGGCGTTTCAAAACTTCCAGAAGCGGCAATTTCGGAAGTAAACACAGCAGTATCAAAGTTATTTCGCTTCTTCTTAGACGTTTTTACATCCGCAGTAATATCTAAAGTATTGGGAAAAAAATAGCCATATTTTAGAATGGTGCGTTGTTCTTTAAATGTCTTTTTCGTTTCCTCATCGTATTTTACGGTTTCTTCATACGTTTTATACGGAACTTTCAAAATGGGTCCGTACAATAAAATTTCATTTCCCCATTTGTCATTCAGTTCATTTACAACGCTTTGTTGTCGTTGTTCACGTTCTTTAATCAATTCCTGAATCAGCGTAAGTGGAATCATGAGTAATAAAACCAATGCGCCCATGACTAATAATCGCGCTGTAATTGACGTTTTGAACCAAGTGAGAAACTTGTTGTTGCTGTTCTTTTTTTCTGTTTGATGTGCTTCCATTATGTTAGTTTTAAAGTACTTTGAAATTCAAAGTAAATAGGTAAAAAAATAGTGTTTATAAAATGCTAGGAGTGAAGTCTAGCTGTTTTGTTTGTGTAAAGTAATGTGTTTTTTATGATGATTACTATGTTCATTTAGTAAGTGTCTGTGTTGAATTAGTATGCGTTGTTGAAATGATATTATTCGCTTTTTCTAATTAGTTGTTCCAATGCTTCAATATGTTTTTTAAATTCAATTTTACCAAGTTTCGTTGCGCTATATCGTGTATTTGGCTTTCGCCCGATAAATTGCTTTTCTACTTTAATATATTCGACTTTTTCCAACGCTTTCGCGTGACTAGCCAAATTTCCATCGGTTACTGACAAGAGTTCTTTCAGCATTTTAAAATCTGCATATTCGTTCACCATCAGAATCGACATAATGCCCAAACGAATTCGGTGATCAAAAGCTTTATTTATGTTCGTTATAATACTCACGATTATTTTGCTGTTCGTTCAATGAAAATATACATTAATCCTCCATAAATGATGTGAAATACACCGAAACCTAGTGCCCAAAAATACAATCCATAACCTATATATTGTGTGGCAATTAATCCTAAAATTATATTGGCAAGACCTAAATACTTTACATGTCCGAATGTGAATTTACTTGCGTTGACACAAGCAAGTCCGTAAAAAATAAGTGTGATTGGCGCAACCAATCCGACGAATCCTTTTTGTAAAATAATTAAAGCGAAAATTCCACCAGTTGCTAACGGAATTAAAAAGTTAATCAATAGTTTGAGCGCAGTTTTATCAAATAGTTGCTCGTCATTTTTTCGCGCTTTCCGTTGTGTCAAAATAATTCCTGTTACAATGGCTAGGACTAACACAATTGCGGCAATTGCTAATAATTTAAAAGTAATATCATTTGAACCTGTATACTGTCCGCTTTCGTACAGTCGCGTTTTTGTTTCATACACTTTCAATAATTCTTGGCGTGCAAACCAAGCGCCAATAAGTGCATAAACTCCAGCCATAATGCCTGAAAGTCCGCTTAAAGAAATAAACCGAGACGATTTATTCATGAGATCTTTGATCTCTTTAATGTCATTTAGATAGTCTGATGATGTCATAGTAAAGTACTTTGAAATACAAAGTAAAATAAAAATTAGCAATTGTGCAAGGGAAAAATGATTTTATAATTGTTTAAGAAAGTTTCTTGATGATTTTGATTTGAGTTGAGATTCATCTAGTTTTAACGATAGCTAGATTTAATATGGTTTAGCCATAAAAGAAATAACAGGAATTCTTGTTATTTACAAACAAACAGAAATTAGAGATAAATGTTTTTAGAAAAAATTAAAAAGGAGATTTTAAAAGAAAAGTATTCTAAAGAGGAATTACTAAAGGATGAATATTTGATAGATTCAGAAAGTCAAATAAAAATATATTATGCTCCATTTGAATATATTAACAAAAAAGCGTCCGTTATTATAGTTGGAATAACTCCTGGTTGGTCACAAATGGAAAAATCTTTTCGAACTGTAATTAGAGAACTTCAATTAAATAAAAGTTTGGATTCTGCATTAAAAACTGTAAAATCAGAATCAAGTTTCGCAGGTTCAATGAGAAAAAATTTAGTCAAAATGTTAGACGAGCTTGAATTAAATAAAACTTTAAAGCTTGAATCTACGAATGAATTATTCAATCTTACTAACAACTCATTACATACTACTTCAATAATAAAATATCCTGTTTTTAATAAAGGTGAAAATTACAGAGGTTCTTCTCCTTCAGTAATAAATACTGATATATTATGGAAACAAGTTGAAAAAGAATTCGTACCAGAAATCAATAATTTTACAGATGCTTTAATTATACCTTTGGGTAAAAGCGTCGAAGAGACTTTAAGAAAATTACAATCTGAAAAAATGTTAAATGAAAATTTGATTCTTTATGGATTTCCACATCCTTCTGGCGCGAATGGTCATAGATTTAAACAGTTTGAATCAAATAAAGAAAGTATGAAGCAAAAAATAAGCAACTGGAAAATCACAATCTAAAAACCCAAATGAGAATCATTTTAATTCCAGGACTCGGTTACGATCATCAAATTTTTCAAAACTTAGATTTGACAGGTTTTGAGGTGGAATATCTCAATTGGATAGAACCTAAAAAAGGCGAAAAAATTCATGAGTATTCGCAACGTTTGTTTTCTAACGTTAAAAAATCAACTGAAAAAACAATTCTAATTGGGCATTCTTTAGGCGGAATCGTTTCACAGGAAATTGCAAGTGTGCATCAAATCGAAAAAATAATATTACTCTCAAGTATAAAATCTAGAAAGGAATTATCGTTGTGGTTCAAACTTGTCAAACCTTTACGATTGGATATTTTTTTCACTAAAGGAATTTGTGTCAAAACGATAAAATTCTGGGGGAAAAGTCACGGTTTTGAAACGGATAGCGAGAAAGAACTTTTTAAAAACATGATTGGAAAACAATCAAATAACTATTTGCAATGGGCATTGCGAGAATTATCTTCTTGGAAAGGTGTAAAAATTACCAATCAAACAGAAATTATACATATTCATGGCACGAATGATAAAACGCTGCCTTATAAATTGGTTTACAAACCAGATTTCACTATTGAAAATGGCAGTCATATTTGTGTGTTTAAAAAAGCGGATGAAATAACAGAATTGATTAAAAATGTTGTAAAATAAGTGTCGTCACTGCAAAATTCAACAAAAAAAAATAATTCAAATCGAAATGCTGGCAAGCAAGGAAATCAAAAGTTTATGAGTTTCTGAATCAAAAATTAAATAAAAAAGATAAGAATTTTATTTATAATGTTTTTACGACTACACGTTATGTAAATTTAATTTTACTTGAAATTCTATTATTTAGAATCATTTCCATAACTTTAAACCCTTAACCTAAAATAAATTACTTGAATAAAGTTTTAAAATATCTTCAAGATATTGGACAGTTAGAACCTTTAGAAATCAAGAATAGTAGTTTTACGTTTATACTTGCTGGCCCTAGTACCTACATTTATGTGATGATCATGTTGTATTACAATCCTGATCTCATTATTCCGTATGATGGCGAAATTGTGTTTACGTTATTATTTATACTTGTAGGTTTGGTACCGTATTTTAAAAATAAATTTCTGAATGAAATTTATGGTTGGATTACGTTTTTGACGCTACTAATTTTTCAATATTATTTAACCTACACAACGGCTCTTAATGACTTTTCGTTAGATTATTTGTTGGTTACTTATGTATTTATTTTCGGAGCTGTTTTATTATTAAGCAATCGTTTGCTGGTCATTATTTTTAGTGCTTCACAGTTGATTCATTTGGCTTATAGAGTGTATTATTCTGACTTAGATAGAATGTCGGAAAGTGCCATTTTGGTCTCTATGACTACAATTTTTATCTTTTCTTTTTTGGTGATGAATGGTTTGATTCGATACAGAAAGAAGCTTGAGGCGGTAAATGTGGAATTGGAAGAACGCATACATCAACGTACACTCGATTTGGAAAACAGAGCTAAAGAGTTACTTCAAAAAAACAAAGACTTAGAAGAGTTTGCTTATGTCGTTTCGCACGATTTAAAACGTCCGTTGCGTAATATTTATACTTTAACAGATTGGTTAACGGATGAAGATGAATACGAATTTAACAAAGAAGCCAATCAAAGTTTGCAACTCATCAAAGAACAAGTGATACAAATGGATTTGCTAGTTGAAGGAATTTTGCATTATTCTTTGCAAATAGATAAAGATAAACCAGTAAGTTTAGTTGATGCGCAAGCATTGGTAAAACGAATTATTGCCGTAAATTCTAGTGAAACGGTTTCCATAAAATTAGAAGAACGCTTGCCAAGTATCTTATTTAATGAATCGCAATTGTTGCAAGTATTCCAGAATTTAATTCAGAATGCCATTAAACATACTGATAAAGAATCCGTAGAAATTCATATTGGTTATCAAAAAACAAAAACGGATCATCAATTTTCAATTACCGATAATGGTCCTGGAATTGACAAGAAATATCATACAAAAATATTTGAATTATTCCAAAAACTTGAAGTAAACTCAGAAGTAGATTCTATCGGAATTGGATTGGCATTGGTAAAGAAAATCATTGAACGCAATAATGGAGAAATTCATATAGAAAGTTCTGCAGGAAATGGCGCAACATTTGTATTTACGATTCCGATATAATTAACGCGTTGGAATAATTTTAAATGATAAAAATGCTTCAGTACCACTGAATAAACTCAAATAATCTCTCTTTTTTCCTTTAAATGGAATTTTTGCTACATATTTTTCTCCTACTTTGATAAGTTCTAATTCCGTAGAATGTGTGTCTTTTTCATAAGCATAGTAATATACTTTTGTAGTATCAATTATATTAAATCGCAGTTCAATAAAACCATTGACTTTAGTTCTAATTGTTCCTCTTATTGTAGGATCTAAAGAAAGATTTAAACCTATATATTTTACATAAATTAAAGGTTGTATATAAAACTTTTTTTTGCTTACTTTTTTTGTCAACAATTGCCATTCTGGATTTTTTGGAAAATGACTCATAATTATTTTTTCAGGCGAAACACAGTAATATGAATCATCAAAATCGAAGTAATTAGGTTTAGTATCTTCATTTCCTGTAGACCAAGTTGCATCAATTAAATTCCATTGTTCATTAAAATAGATAGCGTTCCATGCGTGGTTAACATTTCTTGCAATGACACCAATATCATGAATGGAGTTTTTTGCATTTCCGTCAATAACTTTTGCATTGATATTCATATGTTCACACACAAAAAACAATAATTGCGCATAACCTTCGCAAACACTGGTTTTATAAGTTAACGTATGTGTTGCATATATTTTATTCCATTGATTATAATAATCTGTATCACCCGTAAATTTATTGATAACAATCTTAGGGAAATTACTTTTACCAGTTGTTAGCTCTTTATAGTTGTATTCAATATTATTTGAAATCCAATAATACGCGGCGCGAACTTTATCGGCATCTTCTGTAAAATCTTTTTCAATGCGATTGCCAAAAGCTTCAATGGACAGAAATGACTTCGGGTATGTGTCGACTACTTTATCAACATGTTGATAGTTTTGTGCAATCATTAAGAAATGACAACAAAAAAATAAGAGGAATGATACGTTAACTTTCAACAACATGCGCAAAATTTTTATATAAAAGGATTCATTCAAATATACGGACTTATGACAGAATGGATTGCATATTTGTATGTATGAATGTATGTTTTAAAATTTAAAACCGCTATTTTTGAGTATTCCCACGATACAATTTCAACAAAAAATATATGTCAATACCTAGTTTTAAAAAATGCAATATTCTTATCGTATGTATATTCATGTATTTTTTTACGGCCACAGGGTTTACCCAACATCAAAATTCATCAATACAAACAGACGCAATTACCTTTGAAAAGTCATTAAAAAATAAGTCATATGATGATTTGCTTAATGATTTTTATGCTAATAAAGAATTAGACTCTGCAAAAGCAGCTACTATTATTGGATATCTAAAAAGACATTTTTTAAATTCAAATGATGAAAATGAAGTTGCTGAATCATATCTTACAATTGCAACTTGGCAAGAAAAAAATGATAGTCTAAAATTAGCAATGGTTAATTTGGATATTGCAATAGCAAAAGCCACTAAATTAGATAATAAAAATTTACTATATCAAAGTTATAATAAAAAAGCAAGCTACTTTTTTAAAACTGGAGACAACGGAAAAGCGTTAGATAATTTTTTTGTAGCCTTAGCAATTGCCAAGCAAACAAATAATTTAAATAGGCAGCTAGTTACTTCTAATAATATTATACTTATTAATATTCAAGTAGATGATAATTTAGGTGCTATAGCCGCATTTCTTGATAATTTAAAAATAATCGAAAGTTTCAATGATGAGACCTTGAATGAGACGAAACTTCAAATTTACTTTGGTTTGGTCAAGGCGCACATCAATTTATTTAACTATGAAGATGCTACTTTGTATTGTAATCTTGGCTTGGAATTGAGTGAACAAATAAACGCTATAGATTTTCAAGGGTATTTTCGTGTTTTTCTTGGTGAAATTGCTTCTAATAGAGGTCGTTATAAAGAAGCACATGAATTATTTAATAAAGCAGAAGAATTGGTAGCGAAAGCTGGTGGAGACAAAGTGCTGGATATATTTTTAAAATTATATTTTGGAAAAACATATGCTCTGGAAAATAAACACCAAGAAGCTATTGACGAATTTCTTAAATGCGAACAGTTATTAGAAGCGAATAATACTGATTTTTTAAGTATTCAAGAATTATATGTGAATTTGGCAAAATCATACTTAGCACTTGAAAATATTAAAGAAAGTACTAAATATTTCGAAAAAGCAAACGATATAGATGTTAAGAATGATAAAAAGAGAGCAATTTTAAATTCTCGAATTACACAAGAGGCATTGCGCAATCTCAAAGGACAGATTGATGCTTTACAGAAAAAATCGAAACGAACTAAATATATATATGCCATAGGAATAACGTTTTTGTTTTTTGTAATTATTGGCCTGATTTTATATTATAAGAAACAACAACACAAAAACAAAGTGCGTTTTACAACCCTAATGAGTCAATTAGAAGAAAAACGACGACAAGAAAAAAAGCCTCCAGCTATTCAAGAAGCAACTTCTAAAAAAACAGAAGATATTGAGGAAAGTTTACATACCGAAACCAATATAGAACCTATTGAAATTGATAGTAAAGATGCAGAGATTCTTGAGAAGCTAATTGAATTTGAAGAAAAAGAACAATTTTTAAGCAATGAAAGTACCTTGATTGAAGTTGCTAAAAAAATACAGACAAACACAACGTACTTATCTAAAGTAATAAATACACACAAAGAAAAATCGTTTACAGCATACATTACTGATTTACGTGTCGATTATGCCATAGAGCGATTATCACACGATCGTAAATTTAGATCTTTTACAATTGGTGCTATTGCGCAAGAAATTGGCTTCAAAAGATCAGAATCATTTTCAAAAGCATTCAAGGTAAAAACAGGTTTGTATCCTTCTTATTTCATAAAAGAGGTTGAAAGACAGTAAGTTAATAATGCAAAACAGTCGTAATTTATAAATAGCGACAAGCTATTTTAACACTCAACTTCATTTTCTACTATCTTTGAAACAACATTAAAAACAAATAAAATTTAGGTTGTTGTAGCCTGTATATGTATAGCACGCATGTTGATAGTAAAATATGATTTTATACAAGCTACATAAAACCTAAATGCAACAATTAAAAAAAGCACATATGAAAAAAGAAAGAAAATTGAAATTGGAAGTGAACAAAGTAAGTATTTCAAAATTGAATAATATTAGCGGTGGAGGCGATCCAGCTGTAACAATTGGATCAGTTGTTCTTTGCGAACTTACGACTCTTTGTGATACAGATATGGATGGAGATTGCAAAACTTACATAACCGCTTTAGGTACATTGGATAGATGTTAACACATTAAAAAAAATAATGTAAAAAACTCCTAATAACTTCTTAGGAGTTTTTTTTATGCGCTTCTCAAACAAGCATTTCGTTTTTTATAATTTTTATGTAAGTTAATGACTACTTGTTGAAAATAGCGGGTTAAACTATACTTAGATTACAGGAAAACCGTTATTTTTGGACTATTACCTACTCAAAAAAATACTAATACAAAGAAAACTGTATATGCGCCTCCAAAAATGTACAGCAATAGTGCTGTTTATTCTCTGTTTCTTTCTTCATAAGTCATCTTTTGCAAAAAATAGTTTGCAAGACTCTATTCCAACATTTGACAAAGAAATATTTCAAGCATCTTTAAAAGAATTATCACCTAAAGAATTTGCGCGTTTATTTACGCAAGAGCATGAAAAAGACGCTGTAAAAGCCCAAAGTTATATTGAATATGCAAAAAAATCCATGATTACTTCTAAAAATTTAGAAGCACAGTTTTGGGGATATTTTTGCTTGGCTAAATGGGAACGAAATAAAATGAATTTAAAAGCGTCCATAACTCATTTGGATGTGGCACTTACTATTGCTAAAAGCATCAATAATGACGATATGATTATATCTTCATTAATGAATAAAGGAATTTATTACTATGATTTTGGATTTTACAAGGAAGCAATGGAGTATTACTTGGAAGTATTGAAAATTGCAAAACAAAGTGATTTAAAAGGGCGACAACTTGCAGTAATGCAAAATATAGCTTTATTAAAAATCGAAGTGAATGATAGAAAAGGTGCTATTGAATTATTAGAAGAATCTTTGAAAATAGTTGAAAATGAAAAGGTTAGAGATTTTAGTTTCATACATGTTAATATTTATATAGCTTTAGCAAAAGCATATATTGGAATTGAAGATTATAAACAAGCAGCCAAGTATTGTTATAAAGGAATTGAGTTAAGTGAAAAATATAATGATGAAGGAGCCAAAGTATATTTTTATAATTTTTTAGGAGAAATTGCTAATGCAAATGGTAATTATGAAAAGGCACACGAAGTTTTAGACAGAGCAGAAGAAATTGTAGAAAGAATTGGAAGCACACAAGCACAACTCCCATTTATTAAACTAGATAGAGCCAAAACGTATTATTCTCAAAAAAAATATGAGGTAACTATACAAATATTACTAGCAATTGAAAAGACACAAAAACTAAATAGTACAGATTTTATTGATTTAGAAGAAATCTATGCGCTTTTAGCAAAATCATATAAAGAAATAAATAACATAGAATACAGTTTAAAATACTACGAAAAGGCAAACAAAATCTATAAAGAAAATGATAAAAGACAAGAAAGCATATCTGTTGATATCATTAAAAAGTATGATTTAAGAACATTAAAAGAAGAGTTAGATGAATCTCAAGAAAATTCCAAAAGGACAAAATACATTCTCTATATAGGTGTCTTTCTAACAGTAGCAATGATTCTATCTTTAATTGTTTTCTATCGAAAGAGAGAAAGAAATAACCAACGTAAATTTGAAGCTATTCTAAAAAGTCTTGAAGAAGAAATTGTAGAAAAAGATCTTGAAGTTGAAAAAATAATTGTCAAAGAAGTCGATCAAATAAAAACCATAGAAGTCAAAGAAACTGAAACGAAGGAAATTGAAATTATTGATGAAACGAAAGAACGATTATTGAAAAAATTAAAAAGCTTTGAAGCAAAAGAATTGTACTTAAGCAAACACAGTAGTTTGAATGAAGTTGCCAAAAAATTAAAAACAAATACATCGTATTTATCAAAATTAGTAAACACGCACAAAGGGAAATCATTCACAGCTTACATTACAGATTTACGTGTCAATTATGCAATCAAACGTTTAAAGAATGATAAAAAATTTCGTTCATATACAATTGATTCAATTGCTCAAGAAATCGGTTTTAACCGTTCTGAGTCGTTTTCTAGAGCCTTTAAAAACAAGACAGGTTTATATCCATCATACTTCGTAAAAAACCTTGACAGTCAGAATATTGAGTAGTATTTTTTGTTCTCGAAATTTATGAATCTCTAGATACTTTTTGTTAGAAATATCATTTGTGGATTTATATTTGAGAAGAACTTAATTAAAGCACCTCTTATGAAGAAAAAGAATTTTACCTCTAAATTGCAATTCCAAAAAACAACAGTTGTATCATTTAATGCTATGACAAACCTCAAAGGTGGAGCATTACAAAATGTAGACACGCAAGTATTATCAGAAGATGGATTCTTGTGTATTACGGGAGTTGTTTGTACAGCAAGTCAAACTGATCCAGTAACTTCTGTGGATATTCAATGCCCGCGCCCTACAACTCGTACAGGAGCTAGTGATTTTTGCGGAGGAACTGTAGGCGACACACGATTGGATTGTGGCGCAAGCTTATTAGTATGTTAAAATAGTTTATTTGGTATAATACCATATTCAAATAAGAGCTTGCATTTTGTAAGCTCTTTTTTTATGCACGCTCATTTAAAAATAAAAAGTATCTTAGGTTATTATATATTGAAATATGAATCCAGCCGAAGAATATATCCTAAAACAACCTGAACCGTACAAATCTATCTTGCTACAATTGCAAGTTGTCTTTGAGCATCTGTTTCCAGAAATTGAATTAAAATATAAATACCGAATTCCGTTTTACTATCTAAAAGGGAAACCATTTTGTTACTTCAACGCAAGTCATAAAAAACAATTTGTAGATGTCGGGATTGTAAAAGGTAAGCAACTCCAAATTCACACAGAATATTTAGTCACTGAAAAAAGAAAAATAATGGCTTCGTTACGTTACAAAACAATTGAAGATATTGACAACGATATTTTAATTGAAGTTTTAAAAGAAGCTGCTAGTTTGTATTAGTTATTTTGAATTTTAAATGTTTAATTTTAAATTTAAAAGTGGAACAATTATCACATTGATCATTATTGAGATCAAAATACATTTTGATTGAAAATACATTGCGTTTACTTACGAAAAAATTAATTTTAAACTCACAAACTCACAAACTCACAAACTCACAAACTCACAAACTCACAAACTCACAAACTCACAAACTCACAAACTCACAACTGATTAACCGTTTTACGAATCTTCACCAAATTCGTTAACAAACGTTCCAAATGATCCAAATGAAGCATATTAGCGCCATCACTTTTTGCATTTGAAGGATCAAAATGTGTTTCAATAAACAGTCCGTCTACATTATTCACAATTCCAGCGCGTGCAATGGTTTCAATCATATCAGGTCTTCCGCCAGTAACGCCACTAGATTGATTTGGTTGTTGTAACGAATGTGTTACATCTAAAATGGTTGGTGCATATTGTCTCATCGTTGGAATTCCACGAAAATCAACAATCATATCTTGGTAGCCAAACATCGTTCCGCGATCGGTAATCCAAGCATTTTGATTTCCAGAATCGTGTACTTTTTTTACGGCATGTTGCATACTCTCAGGACTCATAAACTGTCCTTTTTTCAAATTGACTACTTTTCCTGTTTCGGCAGCAGCCACAACTAAATCTGTTTGACGCACTAAAAAAGCAGGAATCTGTAACACATCAACATATTCCGCAGCTTTTGCAGCATCCGAAACTTCGTGAATGTCCGTTACAGTTGGTATATCAAACGTCTCAGAAACCTTTCTAAGGATTTTTAAAGCATTCTCATCACCGATTCCAGTAAAACTATCAATTCTGCTTCGATTCGCTTTCTTAAAGCTTCCTTTAAAAATATATGGAATCTCTAAAGCGTCCGTAATTTTAAGCACTTTTTCAGCAATTCGCAATGCCATATCTTCGCCTTCAATAGCGCATGGACCTGCAAGTAAAAAGAAATTATTAGAATTGGTATGTTTTATTTTTGGGATAGAACTGAGTTGCATATGTTGTAAATTTTGAACAAAGATAAGCTAAATTTCAGAAGTTAATAAGCTTGTATTTATAGCTGTTAGTTGCTGAATTTTTTTGTTAGTATGTTTGGTGTAATAAATGGCTAACACCACAAATAATACGATAGCTGCAATAAAGACATAAACTAACGAAAACAAACTGCTTTCAGATTGTAAAATAGCTAAATACGGCGCAAATATAAATTTACAAATTACTGTTAATGTCAATGCAATTAAGATAGAAATGCCTAAAATTTTATACGATAATTGATGATAAACTTTTGCAATTTGCGCACGTGAAAATCCTAAGAAATGCAATTGGCAAATGGTTTGTTTATTCTTTAAAATCAACAAGTTAATATTTGTAATCACGAGTGTAATTGATAAAACAGTAATCAAAATTCCAATGCCTAAAACAATCATTAAAATTAATTGTAAAAAGTAACTGATTCGGGAAGTTTGCACATCATTTTGTAAATATTTGTAATTGTTGGAAGTCAAAAATTCCAATACTTTTGGATCAGAAGGATTCTTAACTTCTAAAATGATTCGAGAAACCTTGGAAACTTTCTCAGGACTCAAGGTTTGGTTTGTATATTTCAAAAACGATTCTGGTACCAAAATAGAATTTATCTTTTCGGAAGCATCCAAAATATAAGCGTTGTATTTTTTTTGTTGAGATGAACCATACAAAGAAAGTTCAATCGGAATTTCACGAATAATCGTTTCATTAATTTGCGGCATTCCTGTGCTTGCGGCGTATCCGAAATTATACAGATTGATGTAATTTTTAGGAATAATAATTGGTACTTCTTTATCGCCAGGTTTCCATTTCCAATCGCTACTTTCAACATCAATAAAAGTATCAGGAACAGCTTCCAGAAACATTTCTGTGGAAATTCCGTTGTAGTTTGCCAACGAAACACTTGCTACAACTCTATACGTTCCGTGTGTAAAACCGCCAACTTTTTTAACGAAATCTTGTTTTTCTATTTTTGAAATTTCTTCGGAAGTAAACGCGTTGTTTCGACCTAAGTCTTTATAAATAATAAGATTTTGGTTGCCCAATAAATCATTCGACGAACTAAAAAGTGATTGTGTATCTACAAAAAGTTGAAATGCAATCAATAAAATCCCCAATCCTAGACTAGAAGTTAGCGCAAAAAATAATAATTGCGAAAAGTGAATCTGTTTATTTAGTAAACTCCGAATCACAGTAAAAGTGTTTTAGTATAGTCAATATTGTAACTGTTTCCCAAACTCGCAATCAATAACGTAGCTTGTCGTTTGGAAACTTCTTCAGTGATTAATTGTGTTGCAGTTGCAATCAAAATATCGTCCATGTGACTAAAAGGTTCATCTAGCAATAACAATTCAAATGGCTGACATAACGCTCTGATAATCGCGATGCGTTGTTGTTGTCCGTACGATAATGTTTCCGCTTTTTTGTGTGCGAGTTCAGCAACATTCAAGCGATTCATGTACATTAAAATTTCAGCTTCTGTTTTGTAATTTGTCAATTGATTTTTTAGTTGAATATTTTCGAATGCGGTCAACTCTGGAAACAATCGCAACCCTTGAAATACAATTGAAATTTTTTCGCGTCTCATTGTTGTCCAATCGGTTTCTGTAAAGGAAGAAATAGGAGTTTCATTAAACAGAATGGTTCCAGAATACTTATCATTCAACCCAAATAAAAAATTAAAGAAAGAACTTTTTCCACTTCCAGAAGCGGCTTTTATCAAGTACTTTTCATTTGGTAAAAATGCAAAATCTTTACTCCAAACTTCCGAAGAAGCTGGAGTAAAGTATGTTGGGTTTATTGATGTGATATTAATATTCACAGAAATATGTTGCTCGTTTTTGGTAGTTAATTCTATTGCTCAGACATCTTGGCAATTTCTTTTACCATTGCATCAGAATACATAATCATGCGAACCAAAGAATTTCCTTCTCCTTTTGTGTATGTAAATGTTTCCATTCCGTCAACATCCATAAAATAGTGATTTTCACCAAAATATTCAGTGTATAATTTATTGGCATCTTTAGAGAAATCGGTAAACATAGGAACACTACTGTAAGGATTTCCAATACTAGAAAGTCCAGACATAAGATCAGTAGATATTTCCGAGAAATTCGGATTCATATACACATATGCGGAATGTGATAAATTTGATTTGTGTTCAAAATTAGAAAGATTTGCAGCCAACTTTCCATTTGCATGAAGTTCGTCAGCTTTCGTTTCATCGTTCGTCATAAAAAGTACGCCATCAGTAACAACTACAAAGAAATCTTTATCTATTTGATAATAATTCTTTCCTTTAGTTTTCATTGGCGCATCTTTCTCAATGATAATGCTCATCAACGTTTCAAACTTCGATTGATCTTTTATAGAAATGGCAGTATATACAAATGGAGTTTTTTTATCTACAATTTCGTATTCAGCCTCATTCGATTCAGAATAAAAACTATATCTATTGTATACAGTATCTTTTACAACTTCTCCTTCTTTCAGCGCTACTAACATAGAACCTCCGAAAACTCCAGCTAAATCTTCGCCTGTCATACCAATTTCTCGCTTCATTTCACGATTCATTCTACGAATATTGTTCTTTAATTCTTCTCTTGCTTCTGTTGGTAATACTTTGTTATCTTGTAAACCTTCAATATGCTTGTAAAAAGCAACAGGATCAATAGATACTTTCATTAGAATTGATGGATTTTCTGGAATAGCGTTTAATAAATCACTATCATAATCAGTTGTCATCCAAGACTTATAACCTAATAAAGATTGAAAATCGTTGTTCAATTTTAATTTTGTTTCTGTATGAATATGATCGTCTTCAAAGCTACCATAATAGGTAATATTGTTGTTTTCTAAATCAACATCCATTCCGGCAACCATTGTAAATAAAGAATTCATTACGGTGCCAAGTGGCGTAGATGTAATGTGCATTCCCATGTCTTTACTGGTGTCAAAGAAATCTTTATAATAGTCTGTAGCATAAATAGTTTTCGCTTCGTCTAACTCTGTTAAATCCGCCAATTCAGTTCCTGCATAACTTTTTGCGCCAATAATTAAAGCAGTTTCATTATTCCAACCAATTGCAATTTGATCTGTTGAATACACGGTAAAAGAATCATTCTTCCCTACGTTTTCTTCTTTTTGAAGTTGTGGCATTTTTTTCAACATTGGTTGAATCAAGTTTTCAAAAGACTTTCCATCCTTAATAGGCAAAATAAGTCCGCCTAAACCAGACATGCGATCTACGGAAACAAATCCTAAAATAAATTCTTTACGAAATGTTGCGTCTATATTTTCGGCAGTCAAATACTCATTCATAAAGTCTTGCACTTCCTTTGGAGCGCGATCTTCAATCATTTTGTTAATGGCTAAATCTTTAAAATCAACATCACTACTTTTCTTAGAAAGCGATTCAAGATTTACATACATAACGCCAATGGCATCTTTAGGAATATAATACGATTCAGTACTCTTTTTTCCACAACTTACTATCAAAACAGCAATTGTGAGTACGCATAAAATTTTTCTCATGTCTAAATAAAATGATAAATGGGTTTACAATATTTTTTTTTGGCGATCTGTGGAGGAATGCAAAACTAACAATATCTAACTTTTTTACACAATAAAATGCAATAAAGAATGTCGGTTTTCACAACTGATACATAAGTAAGTAGCTGAAAGAATAGAAATGTTACAGAATAATGTGTATAAAAAAAACGAACCGAAGTTCGTTTAAAAATTAGTTTCTGATATCTTATGATGCACAATCAATATGTACAAAAGCACAATTTTTATGATGTGCTGGTAATGCTTGCCATCTGGCACAACTAGCACAGCCTGCAATTGGACCGTAACATCCTGGACCATTATAAGTGTCACAACTATTTCCGCCGATGACTTGTGTTTGTTGTTTCTTGTTCAATTCTTTTGTTCCGTTGATATTTAATATCTTTTTTAACATGATGAGTATATTTTAAATTAATAATTATCCAATATAATATAATTCGCTTTCAATTAAATACGGTAAAACCTTACTTTTGGTAAGAAAAAAGCATGATAAGTGATTTTTAGTGTAAAATAATTGTAAAGATTACGGAAAGAAATCTAGTGTAATTCATTAATTCACAGAATATTAATGAAATAATTATGAAAGTCGTATTCTCTAATAAATAAACAGTACATTTGCACGCTTAAAATAAAGAGGTAAAATGGCTTCAATAAAAAATATTGCAATTATTGCACACGTAGATCACGGGAAAACAACATTGGTAGATAAAATTATGTATCACTGTCAACTATTTCGTGAAAACCAGAATACAGGAGATTTAATTCTCGATAACAACGATTTAGAACGTGAGCGTGGAATTACGATTACCTCTAAAAACGTTTCTGTAAACTACAAAGGAACAAAAATTAACATCATTGATACACCAGGTCACGCCGATTTTGGAGGAGAAGTAGAGCGTGTATTAAACATGGCAGATGGCGTTTTACTATTAGTAGATGCTTTTGAAGGTCCAATGCCACAAACGCGTTTTGTATTGCAAAAAGCGATTGACTTAGGATTAAAACCATGTGTGGTTATCAATAAAGTAGATAAAGAAAACTGTACGCCAGACGAAGTACACGAAAAAGTATTCGACTTAATGTTCGAATTAGGTGCGGAAGAATGGCAATTAGATTTCCCAACAGTATACGGTTCTGCAAAGAACAATTGGATGTCAGACGATTGGAAAGATGAAACTGATAATATTGAACCTTTATTAGACATGGTTATGGAACACGTTCCATCACCAGATTTTCCAGATGGAACAACACAAATGTTAATTACATCTTTAGATTTCTCTTCATTTACAGGACGTATCGCAATCGGACGTTTACAAAGAGGAACACTAAAAGAAGGAATGCAAATTGCTTTAGTAAAGAGCGACAAATCGATCATCAAATCAAGAATTAAAGAATTATATACATTTGAAGGACTTGGTAGAAAAAGAGCTACTGAAATTCAAGTTGGAGATATTTGTGCAATTGTAGGTTTAGAAGGATTCGAAATTGGTGATACAATTGCTGATTTAGAAAATCCGGAAGGATTAAAAACAATCGCAATAGACGAGCCAACAATGAGTATGTTGTTTACAATTAACGATTCACCTTTCTTCGGAAAAGATGGAAAATTTGTAACATCGCGCCACATTAAAGATCGTTTAGAAAAAGAATTAGAGAAAAACTTAGCACTTCGTTTAGGAGAAACTGGAAGCGCAGACAAATTCTTAGTATTTGGTAGAGGAGTTTTACACTTATCTGTACTAATTGAAACAATGCGTAGAGAAGGATACGAATTGCAAATTGGTCAGCCACAAGTAATTATCAAAGAAATTGATGGTGTAAAATGTGAGCCAATTGAAGAATTAACTATTGACCTTCCAGAAACTGTATCTGGTAGAGCTGTTGAATTTGTAACGCTTCGTAAAGGAGAAATGTTATCAATGGAAGCAAAAGGTGAACGTATGATTTGTGAATTCATGATTCCATCAAGAGGAATTATCGGATTACGTAATCAATTATTAACTGCAACTGCTGGTGAAGCAATTATGTCGCACCGTTTTAAAGAATATCAGCCACTAAAAGGAAATATTCCAGGACGTATTTCAGGATCATTAGTATCTATGGAAAACGGAACTTCAATTCCTTATTCAATTGACAAATTACAAGATAGAGGAAAGTTTTTCGTAGAACCAGGAGAAAAAATATACGAAGGACAAGTAATTGGTGAGAACTCGCGTCAAGATGATATGACGATCAACATTACAAAAGCTAAAAAGCAAAGTAATGTACGTTCTTCAGGAGCAGATGACAAGGCGAAAATTGTTCCTGCAATCAAATTCTCTCTAGAAGAAGCATTAGAATACATTCAAAAAGATGAATATGTAGAAGTAACACCAAACTTCTTACGTTTACGAAAAGTTCACTTAAAAGAAACGGACAGAAAACGTAACAAAATCATATAAAAAATAAGATTCACATCGAAAAAAAGGTTTCATTGTTATGCAGTGAAGCTTTTTTTTTGATTTACGATTTACGATTTACGATTTTTGATTTGAGAAGTTTATAAGTTGAAAAGTTTATTGGTTTATAAGTGATATTCTCAACAAACAACAAACAACAAACAACCGATTAACGATTGTAGATTAACGATTTTTGATTTAAGAAGTTTATAAGTTGAAAAGTTTATGAGCGATATTCATACCCGAAAGGCTAGCGCAAGTTTGCAACTTGTGCCCACAAACAAGCTAAAACCAAACAAGGATTTTCGATTAACGAATGTTGATTTTTGATTTAAGAAGTTATTTTCGAACAACGAATAACGAACAACCAAATAAACAAATCAACAAAAGGAGCAAAGCGACTAAAAAAACCTTGAACATTAAATTTTTGAATCTTTGAATTATTTAATTATTCAATCTTTAAATAAAGAAACTATGGAAATACTAGGAATCACAGGAACAGAATGGATTGGCTACTTAGCGTCGTTCGCAGTATTAATTTCATTCACCATGAAAGACCTAAAAAACTTACGAATGATCAATTCAATAGGATGTTTGCTATTTGTTACATATGGTTTTCTAATGCCAACATTACGTATCGGTTTACCAATCATCATTACCAACTTCGCGATCTTAGGAATTAATATCTATCACTTGACCGCGCGTAAAAAGTAAATTTTTCTATCTTTACAAAAATATCAAACTATGCACTTTCTTTATTTTGACGCTGGATTAGGAGCCATGTTAATTCAGGCAATAGTTGCAGCTGTAGCTGGAATCGCCTTGTTTTACAAAAGTATAAAGTATAAAGTAAGATCAATGCTTGGAATGGACAAAAACACAACTGAAAACGAAGTGTTTGACGATATTAATATAGATGATTCTAAGATAGAAAACGCACCAAAGGATGACAACTAATTCCCGACATGCTTCTTCATATCGTGATCCAAGCGGACACATTTATGTAGAAAATAATGTGATCAAACGAATTATATTTCCAAGCTACTTTCCGCAATACGAAGCACTAAAAAACTCAGGTTTCTTTGAAAAAGCATTTCAGCATAAGCTGTTAATTCCGCATGAAGAAACTCAAAATTCGGAAACTCAAATCTGTATTCAACCAACTCAAATTCAATTTATTACATATCCGTACGAATGGAGTTTTCAGCAATACAAAGAAGCGGCTTTACACACTTTAAAATTACAGAAATACGCCTTGCAAAACGATTTTTCATTAAAAGATGCAACGGCGTATAACATCGCTTTTCACAACGGAAAGGCTATTTTTATAGATACGCTTTCGCTAGATTTCTATCAGGAAAATACACCTTGGCGTGCATATAAACAATTTGTAACTCACTTTTTAGGACCGTTGGTTTTGGCAAAATATCACGGCGCAGAATTTCTAAAAACCATGTCGAATTTCATTGACGGAATTCCGATAAAAATGATTGCTTCCTTATTGCCAAAAACCACAAAACTAAATCCGTTTTTATATACCAACATTCACTTATTGGCAAAATATGAAAACAAGCATCAAGAAGAAGATGTGCAGGTTTCAAAACAAGCTTCGTTGTCGAAAAAAGGATTGTTCAATATCATTGATAATTTATACAATTACATCAAAAAGTTGCAGTTGAAGGAGCAATCGGAATGGGGAAACTATTACCAAAAAACAAACTATTCTGACAAAGCATTTACGCAGAAATCTACCATTATAAACGATTGGATTCAAACACTAAACGCAAAAAAAATAATTGATGTTGGTGGAAATGATGGAACATTTGTACGTCAAATTACGTCTGAAATTGACTTAGCTTTAGTTGGTGACATTGATAACAATGCCGTAGATCAAAATCATTATTCAGTTAAAAAAAACAAAGAAAAAAACATGTTGCCATTTGTGATTGATTTGCTCAATCCGTCAGCGGCAATAGGTTTTCAAAACACAGAACGTTTTTCGTTTATACAACGTGTGCAAGAATTCAAGCCAGAAGCAACATTAGCATTGGCGTTAATTCATCACTTATCGTTGACAGGAAACGTGCCATTTGAAAATTCGGCAGCGTTTTTTGCGTCTTTTTCAGAAAATTTAATCATCGAATTTCCAAAACGAAACGATTCATATGCAACACGTTTGCTCAATGCAAAAGCAGAATTTAAAGATCAGTTTGGACATTACAATCTGGAAAATTTTGAAAAAACCTATTCGGAATATTTCGAGCTTATCGATAAAAAAATAATCACAGATTCGGAACGAATTCTATACTTATTCAAGAAAAAAAATGTTGGCTAAACTCCGAAAATACATAGAAGATTTTGTTGCAAGCAGCAAAGAATATCCAATTGTGTTTGCGATTGCGGCAGGTTTATATTCGTTCATTTATGTCTATCATTCCAACTTTATGTTGGTCAATTCGGCGTTTCAATTTGTCATTATTTTCTGTGCGTATATTTTATTACCGATTATTGTTTTTGTGATTTCTTGGGAAATTGTAAAGCGACTAAAATTTCTAAGTAAATTCCAACATTATCTATTACCAATCTTAAACGCAGTATTTTTTGGGTTCTACTTTATTGGAAGAATTTATGGTTTTCATGAACGAAAAATCATATTGGCGTATTTAATTGGTTTTACGCTTCTCGCGATTTTACTCAGAAAACACTACAAAAAAATAGTGGTTTTACAGTTCATCATGGCGATTGTAGCATTTTTAGGCTTGACACCAATTTTATCGAGAGCACTATTTGATTCGGACGAATGGCAAAAACAACCAGATGCAATTGTTCAAACGAAATTCAACAAATTTCCAAACATATATATCATTCAGCCAGATGGTTATGTGAATTTTTCAGAACTCGAAAAAGATCCGTACAACTTTGAAAATGGCGAATTCGAATCGTATTTAGAAGCAAAAGAATTCAAACTGTACAAAGACTTTAGAAGCAATTATACATCTACAATTTTGTCGAATAGTTCCATGTTTGGGATGAAACACCATTACAATGGCGAACAATTATTTGGCGCACGTGAAGTCATTGCAGGAAACAATCCTGTGATTGAAACCTTGAAAAATAATGACTATCAAACGTTTCTATTTATCGAAAACCCGTATGTATTACTAAATCGCCCAACAATTGCATACGATTCGTGTAACTTTTCTATGGAAGAAGTTCCTTGGTTTGGAATTGGCGCGTTTGCACACCGTAAAAAACTGATCGATCCGTTAGAAGAAACCATTCGAAACAATCGTGAAAAGCGAAACTTTTACTTTATCGAAAAAATTGCACCAGGACATATTACGACGTTTGAAAATCAAGCACAAGGATTTGAAACAGAACGCAAAAACTATCTCACGCAAGTGGAAATAGCGAACAAATGGCTTCGAGATATCACGCAGGTAATTATCAAAAATGATCCTAACAGTTTGATTGTTATTGCGGCAGACCACGGCGGTTATGTTGGGTTAAACTACACAAGAGAACTCTTTGAAAAACAAACGGATAAAAAACTAATTTATTCTGCATTTTCATCAGCGTTGGCAATTAAATGGCCAAACAATGATGCGCCATTATACGATACAAAACTAAAATCGGCTGTCAATCTTTTCAGAACATTGTTTACATATTTAAGTGATAACGAAGCTTTATTGCAACACTTACAACCTGATACAAGTCATTCCATCATCAAAAAAAATGCACCAAGCGGCGTATATGAATACATTGATTCGGATGGAAATGTTGTTTTTAGGAAGGTTGAGAAGTGAGGTTTAATTTTTTCTAATAAATTTTATAAACTTTGTAATGCCATAACCAATTATATGTAAAATAGGAAAAACTAAACCGTAAAAAACAACAACTAAAGAACCTCCGCTACTAAAATTTTCTTTATCTGTAAAAATTGATATCATGAAAATCGTGTACAGCAAATAAATAACTAGATGTATTAGATATTCTTTTTTATTTCCAAAAAACAAACAAAATAAAATTAGCGTTAAAACGATTCCATACATAAAATATAATACTACAAAATCGCTATCTGTTGTAATCATATTGATGTTTAGTATTTATGAAGACAATAACTTTTCATAATCATATTTTTCATAATCTTTTATTTTCTCTTTTTTCAATTTCACGATTTCATTTTTCACCTGTATTCTATACCAATATTCAGGATTTGTGCGAGAGAAAGAACTTATTTTTAATACAATTTCTGGATTTAATTTCCGCTGACCAGTTAAATATTTATGTAGATTGCTATCTCTCATCTCAAAATATTTAGCTAAATCTTTTTTTGTGATATCAAATACTTTTAAATACATTTTTACAAAGTCTAATATATCAAGAACTTCACTTTCTTTTATATCATCTTTTTCTATATAATCCTCTAATTTATATTGAATTGAAAGAAGTTTATTTCTAATTTTTCTCTCTTTTGTTTGATTATCTGAATGATTTTTGATGAATTCATTGACGCTATTCACTTTTTTAACGTTCCAAATATCATTAGGTGTTATCTCTGTTTTGTTCATAATAATTTATTTTAAAAACTTATTTATGAGTGCTTCACTTCCTTTCGGTAGAATAATCATTGTTGTTGAATTGTCAAGTCTAACTGCGTTGTATTTTTGACTATACATTTTCATCAGCTTTAGTTCATCTTCCTTTTTTTCTTCTAATACATCAAAAGCTAAATAGCCTTCTCTGTCATTGATAAAACTTTGCCTACATGCAAAAGCAATTAAACAACCAGCAACGTTATCATACTTCTTTTTATCTCCTTTGTTACGTGGAGCAATTTCAACAAACGCCATATAAACTTGATGTGGAGTTTTAATATTTATGATTAAGCAACCTTCAATTATTTCTGGAGTTGTATTTGTTGTAAGCGTATAAGTTTCGTAGTTTTTTCCTTTGGAATGTTTGCTAAAATTAAATCTCCAGCCATCATTTATTGAAGGTAATTTATTTTTGTTTTTAGTAATTAGCGAGATTTTGGATTTAATCTCAGATTTAGTAATTACCTCTATTATTTTAGCGTTCATTTGTAAACTCGTATAATTCAAAGATATGAAAATTATACAATATGTACAATTTATTTTAACTTAATAGTTTGTAAAATCCTAAGCTAAAAATATTTTCAACACATATATATCCAACTCACATTAAAATTAGTAAATTCACTATTTCTAAAACAAACCTAAAATTTATACACTAACCAAATACACGAGTGCGCACAAAACGCTTTGGGATTCCTTTATCGCAACAGCAAAAAATAGTACGTTTCTGTTCTATCGGGATTTTATGGAATATCACAAAGACCGATTTGAAGATCATTCGTTGCTCATATTTAAAAATGAAAAAGTAGTTGCGTTATTGCCTGCAAATGCTGTGGAAAACACACTACATTCGCATCAAGGACTTACGTATGGCGGTTTGCTTGTCAACGAATCACTAAAGTTGCATGCGTTTGCAACGTGTTTAAAACTGGTGTTGGAGTATTTTAAAGAAAATAACTTTCAAAAACTAAATATAAAATTATTGCCTTCTATGTACAGTCCGTTTCCAAACGACGAACTGAAATATTTATTATTTATTTTAGAAGCAAAATTGTTGCGTACAGATGTGTTTTCTACAATCAATTTGAAACAGAGACCGAAAGTGTCTAAAAACAGAATGGAAGGAAAAAGAAGAGCATTCAAACACAATCTAGTCGTTAAAGAAGTCAATGAATTGGATGATTTCTGGAACACAATTCTCATTCCAAATTTACAAGAAAAATTCGGTGTAAAACCTGTACATTCGTTAGCCGAAATTCAGAAACTAAAGAAAATATTTCCTAAAAATATCAGACAATTTAATGTGTATAAAGATGATGTGATTGTTGCTGGAACAACTATTTTTGAAACGAAACAGGTGGCGCATTCGCAATATATCTCTGGAAATGAAGAAAAAAACACCTTAGGAAGTTTAGATTTTTTACACTTATATTTATTGGATGAAGTATTTAAAGATAAAATGTATTTTGATTTTGGAACTTCCAACGAAAACCAAGGGAAAAATATAAATCAAGGATTGCACAACTGGAAAGAAGGTTTTGGCGCACGAACAATTACACAAGAATTTTACGAAATAGACGTACAAAATAGTCATAAACTTGAAACCATATTTTTATGATACAATTTCTAGACTTACACAAACTCAATGCACGATTTGAAACTGAATTTCAACAGGAATTCAAAAAGTTTCTGGATTCAGGTTATTACGTATTAGGCAAAAATGTAACAGCTTTTGAAAAATCATATGCAGATTATTGCGGAACTCAGTTTTGTATTGGCGTTAGTAATGGATTAGATGCGTTAATTTTGATTTTAGAAGCGTATAAAATATTAGGAAAACTAGAAGAAGGCGACGAAATTATCGTTCCTGCAAATACATACATTGCCAGTATTTTAGGAATCACTAAAGCTGGATTGAAACCAGTATTAGTAGAACCTGATTTGGAAACATTCAACCTTGATTCAATCAAAATTGAAGCGGCAATTACGCCAAAAACGAAAGGAATTTTAGTTGTTCATTTATACGGTCAATTGGTAGAAATGAGTAACATCCAAGGCATTGCAAAAAAACACAATTTGTTGGTCATGGAAGATGCCGCACAAGCACATGGCGCGAAAAACGCAGACGGAAAAAAGGCAGGAAATCTAAGTGATGCGGCAGGTTTTAGTTTCTATCCAACGAAAAATTTAGGTGCATTGGGCGAAGCTGGCGCAGTCACTACAAACGATGAAAAACTAGCAGAAATCATTGCAAAATTACGCAATTATGGAAGTTCGTCAAAATATGTAAATCAGTACAAAGGTGTCAACAATCGGTTGGATGAAATTCAGGCAGCTTTTTTAAATGTAAAATTGCCACATTTAGACGCTGACAACGAAATTAGAAGAAACATTGCAAACCGCTATTTGAGTGAAATCAAGAATCCATTATTGATCTTGCCAACTTGTAAAAATGACGAATCGCATGTCTTTCATCAGTTTGTAATTAGAACCGAGAACAGAACAAATTTACTAGCATATTTAACCGAAAATGAAATTGGAACGTTGATTCATTACGAAATTCCGCCACACAAACAAGAAGCGTATCAAGAGTGGAATCGGTTAGAATTCCCGATTACGGAAAAAATTCATCATGAATGTGTAAGTTTGCCAATCAATCCAATATTAAAAACAGAAGAAATAACGACTATAATTTCAGTACTAAATACCTATAAAAACCAGTAACAATTCTGTTGAGCTTATGGCTGACAAGCAACAATTTTCATATACACATATCTTAAAAGCAACCTCTCTTTTTGGTGGCGTTCAGGTGTTTAAGATTTTAATTTCGATTATTCGTGTGAAAATCGTCGCCATTCTTTTAGGAAGTGTCGGCATGGGAATTATTGGTTTGTTAAATTCTACAATTCAAGTTGTAAGCGAAATTGCAAAACTTGGTTTGGATACAAGTGCTGTGAAAGAATTGGCGCATGCAAATTCATCAAAAGATGAAAAAACAATCGCAGAAACGGTCACGATTTTAGAAAAATTCATTTGGATTACAGCAATCCTAGGCGCAATTTTCACCATCGTATTTTCTTCAAGATTGAGTTTGCTTACGTTTGGAAATACTGAGTATACCTACGAATTTATTTGGTTGGCAATTGCGATTTTCTTCATGCAATTGGTCAATGGAAAAGTTGCCATTTTGCAAGGAACACAATCGCTCAAAAAGCTTGCAGTGGCAAATTTACTAGGAAGCACAGTTGGTTTAATCGTAACAATTCCATTATATTATATATACGGAAATCAGGCAATTGTTCCGGCAATTATTATCACGGCAATTATCATTTATGGCTTCTTTTGGTACTTTGCGAATTCACTCAAAATCAAAACAATTTCATTAAGCGTAAAAGACGCTTTCTTCAAAGGAAAAGAAATGTTGCGCTTAGGATTGGCGTTGAGTATTACGGGAATCATCACATTATCAGCTACATATGCGCTTCAAATTTATATTAGATACGAAGGCGGATTGGACGAAGTTGGATATCTCACCGCAGGATTTTTAATCATAAACGCGTATGTTGGAATGATTTTTAACGCAATGGGAACTGATTATTTTCCCAGATTATCTGCCATTCATACGGACAATACGAAAGTGCAAGTTGCTGTCAGAAATCAAGCTACAATTGCTATTTTATTGATAACTCCGATTATAACTACATTTTTTATTGCCGCGCCATTAGTTGTGAATATATTGTATTCAAAAGAATTTTTAGTGATTCTTGGTTTGATAAGTTGGGGAGTTTTGGGTATGGTTTTCAAAGCGGTTTCTTGGTCGGTTGGATATGTTATTTTAGCCAAAGGCGATTCAAAAATATTTGTAAAAACAGCCATCATTTTTAATTTAGTGTCATTAGGAATGAACATCGCAGGTTATTATTATGGCGGACTTACAGGCTTGGGAATCAGTATTTTAGCATACTATATTATTCACTTTATAAGTTTACTCATTATCACAAAAATCTTCTACGGATTGCAATTTAATAGTGCTTTTTACGGTTTATTTACACAATGTGTTATGTTATGCGCAATAGCGTTTCTATTCACTTTTGTGGAAGGAACTTATTTGAAATATGGCGGAATGATTGTAGTAATGCTACTTTCTTATATCTTTACATATTCGCAATTGCAGAAAAAGATGAATATCAAACAATTGATAAAAGATAAGCTTTCAAAAAGATCATGAGACGGATTTTTAATAAAATACGAAGTGTACTGAAGTTTTATCTTGCAGTAAATTGGATCAAAACAATTTATTTCAATTTTAAAAAATTTCCATTTCACATTGCCAAAAAACTACCAATATTCTTCTACGGATCTGTTAAGTTTTCAAATATTTCTGGTGAAATTATCATTGATGCGCCCGAAATAAAGAAAGGAATGATTGGTTTTGGACAGAAGTTTGAAATGTTAACACGATCTAAAAGAATAGCCGAAATTTCCATACTTGGAAAATTGGTTTTCAAAGGAAACGCACATATTGGAATTGATTGTTTTTTACACGTTGGCGAGAATGCGTATTGCGAATTCGGCTATATGTCGTGTTTGGGTTCGAATGTAAAACTCATCTGTAAAGAAAAAGTAATTTTAAGTAATTGGGTTGGAATTGGGTACGAATCGCAACTTACAGATTCAAATTTTCATCCTATGATGAACACGGAAACTGGTGAGCAATATCCGATGACGAGTCCAATATTTTTAGCTTCTCACAATGCGTTTTCAAACAGAATTTCGATTATGCCAGGAACAAAAACACCAGAAAATTGCGTCGTTGCTTCCAACTCGGTTGTCAATAAAGATTATACAGATTTAGGAAATAATATACTTATTGGTGGCGTTCCAGCGAAACTCATTAAAAGAAATTACAATCGCGATTGGGAAAGCGAAAAGGAAATGCTTAAAAAATTTAAAATTATTTGGTAATCAGTATTTTACAAAACTTTCTTCTTAAAACTAGCAGGATTTCCAAACCAAACTTCATTCTCAGGAATATCTTTATTTGCAAATGACAAAGCGCCAATAACACTATTTTTTCCAATCGTAATTCCGTGATGTAAAATACAATTGGTGCCAATAAAAACGTTTTTACTAATATGTGCTCCGCCAATTTGTTGTTTATCAGTATTCAAATTATTGGTCATTACTTTTGGAGAAATATACACGTTATCATCAATATAAAGTCCTCTTGCCAAAATAGAATCATAGCGAATTGTAACATTATTTTTAACGACACAATCACCTGATGAACTCACTCTAGAATCAATATAGCAGTTGTTTCCAATCACAGTGCCTGAGCGCAATTCCACGTAATTTTTAATCACTGTATTATCGCCAATAACAACATTATCTTCAATAATGCAAAACTTGCCAATAGTAACATTTTTACCAATTGTGGCTTTCTCTGAGATAAAATTAGACTCCATAAAATAATCGGGAAATTGATGAATAACAGTTGAAAAAACTAAGATATAAAAATAAAATCAAAAAGGTTTCTACGCGGCAAAAATATCACAATATGTGAAAATAGTGTCATAAAAAGTATTGATAAAAAAGCAGGTGATAATTTTGTTGACATTTACATGAGAAGTGTCTCGTGGTGAAATTTACCATTCTTTTAAAATTACACGGATATTAGTATCTTTAGCTAAAAAAGTATGAAAAAAATATATGTGTTAAGTTTCCTCATAATTGCACAATTTGCATTCGCACAACAATCAGAAATTGATTTTGGAAAATACAAAGATGGTAAAAGCTGGGAAATCACTAATGATGGTGTTATGGGCGGACTTTCCAAAGGCGATTATCGATTCTCAGATGATGGCGTTGTATTTGACGGAACTGTTTCGCTGGAAAACAATGGCGGATTTTCATCGTACAGAAGCAGATTTCAAAAAATTGACCTTTCTTCCTTTACAAAAGTCATCATTCGTTATCGCTCTAAAGAGTACACTATTGGATTTACCTTAGAAATGGACAAACGTTGGTTTGTTCCGTATTACAAAGTATCTTTGAAGCCAACCGATTGGAAATGGGTTGAAGAAGAAATTGCATTCTCAGAATTTGTGCGTTTCCACATCGGACGCAGAAAAGATGGAACGCCGACACAAGAAGAGTTAAAGGAAATACTACGCATTGGATTTATCACAAATGAAAAAAGAGCTGGGAAATTTAAAATAGAAATCGATTATATAAAGTTTAAATAATGGCATACAATATTGTGCTTATAGAACCTGAAATTCCAACGAATACAGGTAATATTGGTAGATTAAGTTTGGCTTCAGGTTCCAACTTACACTTAGTAAAACCGTTTGGTTTTGAAATCACAGATGCGCGACTCAAACGTGCAGGTTTGGATTATTGGCAACATTTATCGGTTCATATCTATGAAAACATAGAAGAATTTTACGTGAAAAATTCAGACAAAAAAATGGTGTATTTATCAAGTCACGGCAATAAAACCTATGACGAAATTCCGTTTGAAGATGATTTATTCATAATTTTTGGGAAAGAATCTGTTGGTTTATCCAAAAATATCACAGACAAATATCCAGAAGATTTGTATACAATTCCAATGTTTAGCGAACACATTAGAAGCTTAAACTTAGCAAACGCAGTTGCAATTGTAGTTTTTGAAGGAATTAGAAGATTAAAATTTTAATTTTAAATTATGAATGTTAAATTTTAAATGTAAAAGTAATCGTCACTTCGAGTAAATTTGTGCAACAAATTTGTATCGAGAAGTGCTTTGAAATAAAAGTGGTTTTTCGATAAACAGATTACTTCGTCATACTTCCTCGTAATGACGAACAACGAATAACCGAAAAAACAAATCAACAAAAAATCGAATAGACGTAAGTTGAAATATAAAACGAATTGTCACTTCGAGTAAATTTGTGCAACAAATTTGTATCGAGAAGTGCTTTGAAACAAAAGCGGTTTTTCAATAAACAGATTACTTCGTCATACTTCCTCGTAATGACGAACAACGAATCAACAAATTAACAAAGAAGCAAAGCGACTTAAAAATAATCACCATCTAAGTGCGCTGAGCGGAGTCGAAGCGCCAGCTCTCCAAATACAATTCCGCAACACGTTCATACTCATGAAACTCTTCCACAAAAGCGCGTGCGTTCTTTCCAATCTGAATAATCTCATCAGGATTTTCAATCAAATGGCTTAATTTTTCAACCAAATCATCCACATTTGGAGTTGCATTCATCAATACTTTCTTATCAAGTTTATAAAACTCTTGAAACGCAGTTTCGGCACCAGAAAACACCACTTTTCCTTTTGCCATTGCTTCTAAAGCATTATACCCTTGATCGTAACTGTACACTTGGTCCATAATAATATGTGCTTCGTCATACGTTTTAATATACTCATCATATGGCAAACTATACGCAGTTTTCACCGAAACACGATCAGGATATTTTTTCGCAATAATTTCTAATGCTTTCTGCATCAAATCGTTTCCTTTTTTCAAATAATTTACCTCATTCACGCCGTGAAAAATAAGTATTTTTTCAGTAATTTTCAGTGGTTTAAACGAAAGTAAATCTACATTAATAGGAAACGGAATTAACGGCAATGCTTTTGGATGTTTCCGATATGCCATTTCGTAATCAAAATTTGCAGGAATGATTCCTTTCACATTTTCAACCACAAAATGATGTAGTTTTTCGTGCGATTTTGATAAATATTGAAGTGAATATTTAAAACTCTTTCGAGCATTTTTGTCCTTCACATATGGCGTTAACATGTGATACGGCAGCTTTTCATTCAAAATATAATTCATATAATGAAAATCATCGCCGCAAGAAGATAAATAGACATTTTTATTATGTTTAAAAATATATTTCAACAATTTTCGTTCTACAAAAGGAATCGTTGCAATTGGAAATTCATTGATTAATTGGACAGCATCATAACCTTGAAACGATTTTCGATTTTTGTAAAAACGATATGTAATTTCTAAAAAAGCAATATCAATCTTAGAAACTTTAAATAGTAGTTGACGAAATAGATTTGGAATTTTTTTCTGAAAAAAAGTAGCTTCAAGCGAAATATCAATTGGGTAGTTTTTAAAGCTATCAGCGCGACCAATTAACGTAACATCATGCTGTAATTTTTGCAGACCTTCTTTGAGCGAATTATGAAATCTACTGTATTCACCTACCAATAATATTCGCATAAACAGTATATTTGCGTGAAAGATAGTAGGAAAACTTTATGCTGCAAAATTCTAAAAAGAAAATCTGTATAATTGTCGATTGTTTAAGTGGCGGCGGCGCAGAAAAGCAAGCGGCAAACTTTTCCAAATCCTTATATAAAGAAGGATTTGAGGTTTCTATAATTTCTTTGAAAGATCAAATTACGTACGATTATAAAGGAACTTTGTATAATTTGGGTGAGAATGAATCTTCGATAAAAATTAGCAAGCAATTTCAAAAATTTTTTGCATTCAAAAAAGCATACGAAACCTGCAATGCAGATATGTATATTGACTTTCGAACGCGAAGTAGGTTTGTGCTAGAATATTTGCTTCACAAATTCATATTTGAAGCCGAAAAAATGATTATGATTGTGCATAGTTATCACATTCAATGGCATATTCCGAAAGGGAAACTATTCAAAAAAATATACAACGAGTTGCACGCAGTTGTGGGAGTTTCGGAAGCGATAGAAGAAAAATTAGGAATCGAATATGATTTTGAAAACCTACTTCACATTCCAAATTATATTATAGAAACTGAAACAGAAACAACTTCAGAAACTACGGAAGATTACATTATTGCAGTCGGACGTTTGCAAAATGATATCAAACAATTTGATCGTTTGATTGAAACCTACAAAGCTTCAAACTTAGCGGAGAAAAATATAAAATTATTTATTTGTGGCGATGGAGAAGACAAAGAATCACTCGAAAAACTCATTTCAACATTACAATTAGAAGTTGATGTAAAACTCTTAGGATTTGTTGAAAATGTAGCTGAATATATTCGAAATGCAAAATTTTTAGTTTTATCAAGTAAAGTAGAAGGATTTCCGATGGTTTTATTAGAAGCTTTACAGCAAAAAACGCCTGTAATTGCATTTGATTGCAAATCTGGTCCGAGTGAAATTATACAGCACAAAATCAACGGTTTGCTAGTTGAAGATCAAAACTTTGCGGAGTTAAAAGATGCAATGTTACTCTTAATCGAAAATTCAGCTTTGTATGCCAATTGTAAACAAAATACAGTATCTTCCATATTAAAATTCACTGAAAAACCTGTGATCCAGCAATGGATTCAACTTATAAATATCTAATATATGTCTACAACTGTTGCTGATATACAACTTATTGAAATCCCAAAAATTGAAGACTTTAGAGGAAATATCTCTGTTATAGAAGGCACTACAATTCCTTTTAAATGCAAACGTGTATACTATTTATACGACATTCCTAGTGGCGCAAAAAGAGGTGGACATGCGCATGTAGAACAGCATGAAGTTTTGATTGCGTTAAGCGGAAGTTTTGAAGTAATTTTTAAAGATGGCACAAATAATAGACGTATTTTATTGAACAAACCCAATGAAGGTTGCCTTATTCCACACGCAATTTGGCGCGAATTGGAAAACTTTTCTTCAGGAGCAGTTTGTTTGGTATTTGCTTCTGGCGAATTTTCCGAAGACGATTATATCCGTGATTTTCAGGATTACGTAATTACTAAGGAAAACGTGAAACTGTCTAAATAGTATTGAGGTTTTAAATTATGAATGTTGAATTTTAAATGAAAAATTACTTCTTCAAAACAACGAATTAACGAACAACAAATCAACAAAAACAAAGGAGCAAAGCGACCTAAAAAGAAGTCACTCTGACATTTCGCTTCAACAAAAAACCTTTAACCTTTTTCAAAAGCAATATTACAAATCGAGGACTTTTTAATAACAATCGTTGTTTAAAAGTCAAATTGTTATAATCCAACTGTTTCAGCATTGCATTTCGTTGTGGAATTGCGTTTTCAAAAGTATACATAGACGCAAAAATATAACGATACAAATCCAAGTATTTTTTTAGTGACGGATTCTCTTTTGCTAATGTTTCATAACTGTCTAAATCGGGCAATACTTTAGAAGCAATTCCAGCGCGACTCATCTGATTTGGCACATCGAATCGTACTTTAGAAAGCATTTCATACTGATACGCAATTTTGTACTTTGAACCGTAATTTATATAAAAATCTATATCTTCTGCAAACGTAATTTCTGGATTAAAAACAGTTTTTTCTTTGCAAATTTCTTTTTTAAACGCGACGCTACTTTGCGAGAATATTGGTTGAAACATGCTGGCTTCAAAAAAATCGGGCATTAAGAATGAAGTTCCTTTTCGGGAAATTGGAATGTTTTTTTTTGGCGATAAATCTTCTTGCGATTCGTACATTTCGGCATAATCTGTTCCATAAACAGATGCTTCTGGAAAAGTTTCATGTAGGTTTTTAATAGCTTCCAAAAAGGTTGGAAGCCACAAATCATCTGCATCTAACAATGCAATAATTTCGCCTGAAGCATTCGTAATTCCGTGATTTCTTGTAGCAGAAAGACCTAAGTTTTTCGAGTTTTCTATCAGCTTAATTCTCGGATCTAAAATTTGAGAAACAACAGAAACACTTTTATCCGTACTCGCATCATTTACGACCAACAATTCAAAATCAGCAACAGTTTGCTGCAACACACTTTCAATCGTTTGTTGAATGTAATTTTCTTTGTTATAAAGCGGAATGATTACGGAAAATAGTGGCATTATTGGTGCTTATCTAAGTGACAAAGATACGTTAATCTGTATAAGTCAAAAATAAACATGGACGGATTGTTGGAAAGCAAATTTTTCTCAAAGCGATTTCCAAACCATGAATACATACTTGACAATACATGATTTAAACTAAATTTTTTCATGCGTGTAAACACTTTGGTAATCAAAATATCATCGTGTTCAATCAAGTTGTTTTTTAAGAAAATTACCAACACTTCAACAGATTCCATTGATTTTCGAATAAAATCGGCACTTGTGTCCAAACCTAAATGATACACAGGATTTTGAATATGTGTCATATGAATTTCGGCATGTTTCAAATCGTTGGCAAACAACGTATCTTCATGACGCGCATTCGGAATATCTTCGTTAAATTTTACTTTGTGAAATACACTTTTCTTAATCAAGAAACTCAACGTTAAAAATCGTAAATAGATAGCTTCTTCACGTTGTTTTACATTTAATGCTTCACGTTCTTTTCCATAAATCCAACGCAATACATTTTCCTGTTTCGGTTTTTCTTCTTGATATAAAATTCCACCATAAATCACTTCTTTTTCATCCGAAATTGCTTCTATATATTTTGTGATGAAATCTTTTTTTACAGGAATCACATCTGCATCTAAAAATAATAACCAATTATAACTTGCTTTTTGTGCTAATAAATTTCGAATTCGGCTGCGACCGATATTTTCTGGTAATACAGTATAAGAAGCATTCGAAAAAGAATTGATACGTTCATTTTGTTTGACGGTTTCCAAGTTGGTTGAATGATCGTCCAAACACAAAATTTCAAAAACAGCTTCCGTTTTCAGTAACTGCGAATGTATTTCTTCCACCAAAGTGGAAATATCGTAATCGTATGTCGGAATGAGAATTGAAAGCATTAGTTGGTTGCAATTAAAACGGTTTCGGGAGATGAAAATTCAACATATATATCTTATTCATCGGGTTTGTAATGTACAGTTTTTAGTTGAATTTTAAACGAATTAGGCATTTTTTTGAACAACTTCAAAGACTTTCCCTTCGTCGCATTTTAAAGTTTTGGAAGGATATTTTAGAAGCAACGCATAATCATGTGTCGCCATTAAAATAGTACGTCCGTTTTTATTAATTTCTTGCAATACTTGCATAACCTCAATACTGGTTTGCGGATCTAAATTTCCAGTTGGTTCATCAGCAAGAATCAGTTCAGGATCATTTAAAAGTGCGCGCGCAATTGCAATTCGTTGTTGTTCGCCACCAGAAAGTTGATACGGAAATTTGAAATTTTTCGTTTTCATGTCAACTTTATCCAAAACCTCATCAATCTTTGCCTGCATTTTTTCTTTGTCTTTCCAGCCAGTCGCTTTCAATACAAATAGTAAATTATCAGCAACTGTACGATCTTGTAACAATTGGAAATCTTGAAAAACAATGCCAAGTTTTCTGCGTAAAAAAGGAATCTCTTTCTCTTTTAGGGTTTTCAAATTAAAATCTACAATACTTCCTTCGCCATTTGTAAGTGGCAAATCGCCATACAAAGTTTTCATAAAACTACTTTTTCCCGAACCAGTTTTCCCGATAAGGTATACAAAATCGCCTTTATTTATCGTAAGATTGACTTCTGAAAGAATAAGATTTTCACGTTGAAAAATAGAAACGCCTCTAAGGTTGAGAATTTGCTCCATGAATTTGAATTGTGTGTGATTTTAAATCGAATACACAAAGTAAACAATTAAACTGCAATACAAAAAACTAAAGTGAAGAAAAGAAGATATTTAAAATTTCTGATAAAAAAAGGAAGCGAAAATGATTCACATCATTACAATTGGTAAGATTTTTTGTCTTTAAGAATTGTTAAGAAAATACTAAATAAACCGTTGAAATTAGTATTTAAACTACATTGGTATAATTATCCACAAAAAGACACGTTATCTCTATGTGTAAAATGTATTTCTTACGATAAATGCTAGCTTAGAAAGTTAGCGAAACACATATTTTTGCGTAAGTTTGTAAGGAATAAAAATACAATCGCAATTCATTGCAAAACTCATAAAACAACAAGATTCATGAGCAAAAAAAATCTTCAATTTATTCTATGTTTCGTGCTATTATGTTTTAATCTCTCTTATGCACAAAAAACCAAAGTGTATACACACGATTTAAAGGATTATAACGAAGCACTACATTTGTACAATAGTAAACAATATCAAGCTTCGCAAGCACTTTTTGACAGAGTGAAAGGCGGAACTTCCGATTATGAAACTGAAGCAAATTGTGTCTATTATATTGCCAATTGTGCCGTCCGATTGAATCAACTTGGCGCAGACAAAATGATGGAAGATTTTGTAGAAAAATATCCAACAAGTACCAAGCGGAATTCTGCTTATATTGACGTTGCCAATTATTATTTTGAGAATGGAAAGTATGCGCGCGCGTTGAAATGGTATGACAAATCAGGTGAAAGCAGTTTGACCAATTCGCAACGGGAAGAATACAATTTCAAAAAAGGATACGCGTATTTTACTTCTAAAAAGTACGATCAGGCGAAAACATATTTTCAAAAATTATTAGATTCGCCAAAATACGGTTCGCAAGCAAAATATTATACAGGATATATTGCGTATCAAGAAGATGATTACAAACAAGCCAACGAATATTTTGAAGGTGTTTCTGAAGAAGACGAATACAATGAAAAGCTATCGTATTTTAAAGCAGACATGAATTTTAAGCTTGGGAATTTTCAAAAAGCAATTGATTTATCTGAAAAAGAATTGCCAAATGCAGACCGAAAAGAAATTTCGGAACTTAATAAAATCATAGGAGAAAGTTATTTCAATCTAGAAAAATATGCAGAAGCAATTCCACATTTAAAAGCATATAAAGGAAAAAAAGGACGTTGGAATAACACCGATTTCTATCAATTGGGATATGCGTATTACAAACAACAGGAATATGAAAACGCTATAAGTCAATTCAATAAAATTGTAGATGGAAGTAATTTTGTAGCGCAAAATGCATATTATCACTTAGGTGAATGTTACTTACATACAGACAAAAAGCAGGAAGCATTAAATGCCTTTCGAAATGCTTCTCAAATGGATTTTGATTTAAAGATTCAAGAAGATGCAGGATTAAATTATGCACGATTGAGTTATGAAATCGGGAATCCTTACGAAAGTGTACCTTCTGTTTTAACATCTTATTTAAAGAAATATCCGGAAACGGAACATCAAGCAGAATTGGAAGAATTATTGGTGAGTTCATATATTACGTCTAAAGATTATGAAGCAGCTTTAAATTTATTAGAAGCGAGCAAAAAATACAGCGACAAAGCAACCTACCAAAAAGTAGCGTTTTACAGAGCTATCGAATTGTTTAACGATAGTAAATATCAAGAAGCATTAAGTTATTTTGAAAAATCACTGAAAGAAAACGAATCTTCGGAATATACTGCGCGAGCAACTTTTTGGAAAGCGGAAACAAATTACACATTAGATAATTATGATGTCGCTTTGGAAGGTTTTAAATCGTTTGCAAACGCGAATATTACTGACACAGAAGAAGCACAAACTATTGATTATAACTTGGCGTATACATATTTTAAACAAAAAGAATACGCGAATGCAATTGCTAGTTTTGAAAAATTCGTTACAAACAACGCTGACGATAAAGGACGCGTGAATGATAGTTATTTACGTTTAGGAGATAGTCATTTTGTAACGAGTGAATATGCAGACGCCATTAAAGCGTATGACAAAGCAATTGCAATGAAAGGCGTTGATGAAGATTATGCATATTTTCAAAAAGCAATTAGTTATGGATTTACAGGAAAAACAAACACAAAAATTAGTGAATTAGACAATTTCACAAAGAAATATACAAATTCATCGTTGCGTGATGATGCTTTATACGAATTAGGAAATACCTATATCAACGCAGAAAACACAGCAAAAGGATTAGACGCGTATGCACAAATGATTGCTGAGTATCCTAAAAGTTCGTACGTTTCAAAAACGATGTTGAAACAAGGATTAATCAATTATAATGAAGGAAAAAATCAAGTTGCGTTGACGAAATTCAGATCGGTTGTAGCGAAATTTCCAAATACGGAAGAAGCGATTCAAGCGGTTGCAACTGCAAAATTGATTTATATCGAATTAGGACAAGTAGAAGTGTATGCAAATTGGGTAAAAAATCTTGACTTTGTAGATGTTACAGATGCCGAATTGGATAAAGCTACGTATGAATCTGCCGAAAAACAATTCATCCAAAACAATACAAATAAAGCTATTGAAGGATTTGAAAAGTACATTCAGCAATTTCCAAATGGCTTAAGTTCAATCAAAGCAAATTTCTACTTAGCACAATCATACTTCAGCAAAGGAGAAACGCAAAAAACTATTCCGTATTACGAATATGTTTTACAAAACGAACGTAACGAATATACAGAACAAGCATTGGCTCGATTGGCGCAAGTATTACTAGAAACAGACAATTACGTCAAAGCAATTCCTGTATTAAAACGATTGGAAGAAAGTGCTGATTTTCCGCAAAACGTAACCTTTGCGCAATCAAACTTAATGAAAGCGAATTACGAATTAAAGAAATATGCAGCTGCAGTAAACTATGCTGAAAAAGTATTGGCAAATGACAAAGTAGACAATCGAATTAAAAGTGATGCACATGTAATTATTGCGCGTTCGGCAATTGAAACAAACAATGAAGACAAAGCAAAAGCAGCGTATGCAGAAGTGCAAAAAATTGCAACAGGAAAATTAGCGGCAGAAGCATTGTATTACGATGCGTATTTCAAAAACAAAGAAAACGATTATGAAGGTTCAAACAAAGTTGTGCAGAAATTAGTCAAAGACTATTCGAGCTACAAACAATTTGGCGCAAAAGGATTAATTGTTATGGCTAAAAATTTCTATGCGCTAAAAGATTCGTTCCAAGCAACGTACATTTTGGAAAGTGTGATTAAAAACTTCACAAAATATCCAGACGAAGTTGCGAAAGCGGAAGCAGAATTGGCAAAAATAAAAACTGCTGAAGCAAAGCGTAATTCATCGGTAACACCAACCAAAACAGAAGATGGAAACTAATACCAAAGCGACAATTTGAAATCAAACACAAACATACAAAGCAAGCAACATATGCGAAACCAACTATTAAAATCAAGTTTTATAGTAGCGATATTCTTTATGGCTAATTTGGCGAGTGCTCAAGACAAGGATAAAGACAAAGACAAGGAAACGATTGGAACGGAAGTTGTAAACGTTGTAAAACCGTATACGCCTTCTGTCTCTGATGCTTTCAAAATAAAGCAAACACCTTCGTTGAACGACAAGGAAACGGCAACAAAAAAGGAAATCAAATATGCTATATTTTCGTTTCCAGTTGCGTCAACATTTACACCAGCAAAAGGAAAAGCAGAAGGTTTAAAGAAAGCGAAACGTGAAAAATTATACAATACATATATTTCGCTCGGTTTAGGAAACTACAACACAGCCGCGCTCGATTTTTACACAAGTAGAGCAATTAGCAGAGATGAAACGTTTGATATTTCGTTGCGTCATCATTCGTCGCAAGGCGGAATTGACGGTGTAGAATTGGATGATAAATTCTTTGATACAAAACTAGATTTGGCATATATAAATCGCAGTCGAGACTTATCATGGAAAGCAAAAGCGGGTTATCAGCATCAAGTTTATAATTGGTATGGTTTGCCAGAAGGATTTCTAACGCCATCACAAATTGGTACGATTGACGAACAACAAACGTATCACAATATATACTTAGGTGGCGATGTAAAAATGGACGATTCGTTCTTTAACGGAGGAAAAGTGCAATACAGAAGAATGTTTGATGCAGCTAGTTCAGGAGAAAATCGATTGATTTTACAACCAGAATTTGAAGTAGAAATTGCTGGCGAACTCATCAAAACCATCGTTGATGTAGATTATGTTGGTGGAACATTCAAAAATAATTATTTCGGAACAGGAAGTATTGATTATAGCATTCTAAAAGCAGGAATCTCGCCGAGTTTGGTAATTTTAAGAGATGATTTGACAGTGAATTTAGGCGCAGCAATTTACTATGGTTTAGATGCAGAAAACAGTACGAACGACATCTTTGTCTATCCAAGAATTACGGCACAATACAGATTAAATGGAGATAACATTATCGCTTACGCGGGATTGGAAGGAGATTTAAAGCAAAATTCGTATTACGACTTTGTACAGACAAACTATTTCGTGTCGCCAACATTAGCAATTGCCCCAACAGACCAACAATACAACGGATACTTAGGAATTAAAGGAAAATTAACATCTAACGTAAGTTACAATCTTAGAGGTTCGTACATTTCAGAAAACAACAAATCGTTATTCAAACTAAACGAATTCAATCCGAGTCCAGACAATGGTTACACATACGGAAACTCGTTTAATGTTGTGTATGATGATGTAAGTACAATATCTGTGTTTGGAGAATTGAATGTAGATATTACAAGCAATTTCAAATTTGGAGTCAAAGCAGAATATTTCAATTACAGCACAGATCAGCAAGAAGAAGCTTGGAACTTACCAGACTTAGAAGCTTCCATTTTTGCAGATTATCAAATCACGGAAAAATGGTTTGCAGGTGCAAATATCTTTTACATTGGCGAACGTAAGGATAAATTTACCGATCCACTTGTTGATATAGAAGGAACAATAATTGCGTTAGACAGTTTCTTTGATGTAAATGCTCATGTTGGGTATCGTTTCAATGACAGACTATCAGCGTTTGTAAAAGCAAACAACATTGCAAATCAAGACTATCAACGTTGGGCAAACTTTCCTGTACAACAATTTCAAATCATGGCAGGAGCAACGTATAAGTTCGATTTCTAAAAAAAAGAAAACATACAAAACATACGAAAAGCGTTCAATTCATTTTGAACGCTTTTTTTTTGTGAATTTTCTTTACGAAGTAAAAAACAATCTAATGAAACATTTAAAAGATTATTTGGTTTAATTTGATTAACATCTCTTTGTTCATTAAATTTTTTCGTAAAACTAAAAATTTTAAAATAGAATGTTATCTTTGAAAGATGTATCAAGAAAAATTAAAATTCATAGATCTCTTCTGTGGAATTGGAGGTTTTAGAGTAGCTTTTGAAAAAGCTTGTAAAGAAAATGATGTGAAATCTGAATGCGTATTTTCGTCTGACATTGATAAATATGCACAAGATAGTTACGAAGCAAATTTTGGAGAAAGACCTTCTGGAGATATCACAAAAATTGATGAAAAAAGCATTCCAAATCATGATATTCTTTTTGCAGGATTTCCGTGCCAACCTTTTAGTATAATTGGACAAATGAAAGGAATGAATGATACTAGAGGAACTCTTTTTTTTGATATTGCCCGTATTCTAAAAGAGAAACAACCAAAAGCTTTTGTTTTAGAAAATGTAAAGCAACTTGTTGGACATGATAAAGGTAAAACATTAAAGGTAATAGTTCAATCTCTAAAAGATTTAGATTACCATGTTCAATATAGCGTCTTAAATGCTTTAGATTATGGATTGCCACAAAAACGTGAACGTGTTGTTATCGTTGGACACAAAGAACCAATTATGTTTACTTTTCCAAATCCAGAAAAGCCTTATAAATCATTGGCTAAAATTTTAGAAAAAAAGATTGATGATAAATATTTCGCTTCAGAACATATTAGAAATAAAAGACTAGAAAAACATAAATCATCTTACTATCCTTCTATTTGGCATGAGAACAAATCTGGTAATATTTGTTCCTATCCATATTCTTGTGCTCTTCGTTCTGGAGCTTCTCATAATTATTTATTAGTTAATGGAGAAAGACGATTGACACCAAGGGAAATGTTTAGGCTTCAAGGTTTTCCTGATAAATATAAAATTATAGTTAGTGATGCACAAGCAAAGAAACAAGCTGGAAATGCTGTTCCAGTAAACATGATTAAAGCAGTAATTGATAAATTACTGCCATATGTAGATGCTAGCCTTGATCAAACTGAGGTTTTAAAAGAATATGATTTACAACTTAATGCAAGTTAATGTCAAAAAAACGTCAATCACCTAAATTAAGAACTGTAAACAAGTCAGTTGCAGCTTATCCATTAAATCAATTTAGCTCTGAATTTCCATATACACTTGGACAAGAAATTGTTTACTTGTTAGCAAGTAAAGGAAGAGCAGATTTAGAAGGTTCTGAATGGGAACAAATATTTGCCATATGTATTGGAGCAGATTGGAAACCATCTAATGTTGGCTTAGATGATGTTGTAATGGGAAATACTGCTTGGGGAGCGAAAACTGTAAAATCTAATGTTAAAGATTTCAAAGATTTAAAAAAAATACGTTTGATTTCTGGGCGCAATTCACCTGTTTATTCTTATGGAGCAACAATTGATACTTCTGCTAATCCAAACTTAATTGGAGAGCAAGTTTTGGAAATTTGGAATGAACGCGTTTCTGCAATTAGAGAGAAATTTAAAAATTTAAGAACTGTTGTCCTTGTTAAATCCAATGACCTTTCTCAAGTTGCTGTGTTCGAATTTGATACTATTAGATACGATTCAGATTTTTACGATTTTATTTGGAATCTAAGAGGTAATCTTGAAGGCTTCGAGAAAGGAACAAAAACTAAAAGGTTTACTTGGCAACCACATGGTTCTCAATTTACAATTCACGAAGGTGTACCTGAACAAACTTTAATTCTTAATATTAAGCAACCCGAAAAACTAAACAAGGAAAAAATACTCGAAACGATCGGATTTGACAAATCTTGGGTAACAATTAAGCGGAAATAAAAGCTAAGCACAAGAAGATTAGTAAATTTAATAGATTGTTCTGTGTGTACATTTAAAATCTTACGGATTCTCTGATGGCTCTGTTTTCTTTCTGCGAGCAAATAAAATGAAAATTATCAGCTCAAAATTGACTTATTTAAAATTAATGAATTTATAGAACTACTTTTTTAAAACTGAATATGTTTAACCAACATAAAAAATAACCAAATGAACAAAACATTACTACTCATACTATTATCAATAATCACAATTTCCTGTTCTGATAAAGAAAAAGAACAAGTAGATTTAATTGTTTCCAATGCAAAAATCTATACAGTAGATACTGAATTTTCAAATGCAGAAGCATTCGCAATAAAAGATGGGAAATTTGTAGCGGTTGGAACTTCTGAAGAAATTCAAGAAAAATACCAAGCAACAGAAACACTAGATGCGAATGGAAAAGCTGTATTGCCAGGATTCATCGATGCGCATTGTCACTTTTACGGATTGGGTTTAAATAAACAAAGTGTCAATTTGGTTGGAACTAAAAGTTTTGACGAAATCATAACAAAACTTGAAGCGTTTCAAAAAGAAAAAAATGCGCCATTTATCACAGGAAGAGGTTGGGATCAAAACGATTGGGAAGTGAAAGAGTTTCCAACAAAAGAACGTTTAGATAAACTATTTCCAAACACACCAGTTGCGCTGACACGTGTTGATGGACATGCATATTTAGTAAATCAAAAAGCGTTGGATATGGCAGGAATTACTTCGAAAACAAAAATTTTTGGTGGAGAAATTCAATTATTAAACGGAAAACTCACAGGAATTATCATCGACAATCCAATGGATCTGATAGATAAAATCATTCCGCAACCAAATCGCATGCAGCAAATTCAAGCATTGCAAGATGCTGAAAAGGAATGTTTCTCATATGGTTTAACAACCGTAAACGACGCAGGATTAAACAAAAACACCATCAATCTAATAGACAGTTTGCAAAAAGCGGATGCGCTTCACATGCGTGTATATGCAATGATTAGCAATACGCCAGAAAACGTTGCACATTACATTGACAAAAAGCCATACAAAACGGATTATTTAAATGTGCGTTCGTTCAAAGTATATGGCGATGGCGCATTAGGTTCTCGTGGCGCAGTCTTAAAAGAATCCTATTCCGACAAGGAAAATCATTTTGGGGCTATGGTAATTAGTCCAGAAGAATTGGAAAAACTAGCTATAAAAATTGCTAAAACTGAGTATCAAATGAATACGCATGCGATTGGCGATTCTGCAAACTATCAAGTCTTAAAAACCTATGCAAATGCGCTAAAAGGACAAACAAATCGTCGTTGGAAAGTAGAACACGCACAAGTTATTGATGAAACAGATTTTGATCTATTCACAAATAAAAACATCATTCCGTCAGTGCAACCAACGCACGCAACAAGTGATATGTATTGGGCAGGCGAACGTTTAGGAAATGAACGTGTAAAAGGTGCATATGCGTATAAAAAACTTCTGAATCTATCTGGTAAAATTGCTTTAGGAACTGACTTTCCTGTAGAATATGTAAGTACATTTAAAACGTTTTATGCCGCTGTCGCTAGAAAAGACTCAGAGTACTATCCAAAAGATGGTTATCAAATAGAAAATGCGCTTTCGCGTGAAGAAACTCTCAAAGGAATGACCATTTGGGCAGCATATAGTAACTTCGAAGAAAACGAAAAAGGGAGCATTGAAGTTGGTAAATTCGCAGATTTCATCATTTTAGACAAAAACATTATGGAAATTCCTGAAGATGAAATTTTGAGTACAACTGTTGAGGAAACGTATTTGGCTGGAAAAAAGGTGAAATAGACTTCTTGGATAGTTGGACTTATTAGACTGCTTAGATTTTCAAAAATAGGAGCATTGAGCGGAGTCGAAATGTAGATATTAGATCGCGCTGATGCGCTTTTAGATAAAAGCTGTGTATCATTTAACGTACAGAGCGTCATTACGAACGCTAGTGAAGTAATCTGTTTATTGAGGAGCAGATTGCCGCAAATTTTTCCAAAATTCTCGCAAAGACGTTTCAAATAAACTCCTCATAAAACAAAAAACTCAGAAGTATATAACTTCTGAGTTTTTCAAATAACCAATAATAACAATAAATAAAGAATAATTAAAAACTAAACGGTACAGCAACCATAATATTGTCCCATGCTAATATCATGTTGGCACCATCAGTTTCTTTTGTGAATGCAATAGAAAAATATTCTATCGCATCAGTATTATTAACAGGAACGTCAATGCGGGCAACATCTTTATCTTTATCATAATAATAAGATCCCCAAACGTCCGTGTCTGAATTTAAAATAATTGTCCAAGATTTTTTACCTGGAATTGTTAACAATGTATAGGTTCCGGCTTTAATTTCTTTTTCTCCTAGTTTTACATCTTTGAAAAAAGTAATTTCGGTTGCTTCATTTGCACCTGTTCGCCAAATTTTATCATAAGGAACCAAGTTTCCAAAAACAGTTCTTCCTTTCTTTTGAGGTCTTCCGTACAAAACTTTAATTACGGGCGGCGCATTTCGCATCGCTTTAAAATAACTAATGTCGTGTGGGCTTTTGTCAATATCACTAAATTTCTGAGCAGAAACATTGATACTGAGTAATAAAGTGACTATAAGAAGTCCTGTAGCTAAAAATCGCTTTTTCATGGTGCTTATTTTTCGATATAAATTTACTAAAAGTTATTCTTAGCATAATGTTAAACTTTCGTTTGAGATGTTAAAGTTGCGTACGAACAAGAAGTTTGCATGGAAATAAGTAAGGTGAAGCCGTATTTCTTTCCTAAATAATTGCCGTAAATTTAAAATATTAGGAAACTTAAAAAATTCACAAAAACTAAAATTATGAAAAAACAATCCTTAAAAAACGTATTACGCCTAAAAAGAGCAACTATTGTAAGCTTTGTAAATCGTCAAACAATTAATGGTGGAATCAAAAATGAAACTGGTGAATCTTGTGTAGATGTTTGCGAAACACGTGAAAATCTCGAATGTTCTTGGGGAGCCAAATAATACATACTTTAGTAGTGATATAATCTGAAGTGAATCATAAAGAATAAACTCTTTTTTTATAGGTTGAAAGTTTGTAAGCCTTTTTTTAATAAAAAAGTTAAGAATGTTATTAAAGTTATCTTTTTTAGTTATAATGTGTAAGTATAAATCAACAACATGTTTTTAAATTGAAAGTTTAAGTTCATATTTGCATTGTAATTATAACAGAAAAAATTAAAACTATGTGTGGAATTGTATGCGCTTTTGATCTAAAAGAAAAAGCAGAAGTATTACGACCTCAACTTTTAGAAATGTCGAAAAAAATTCGTCATCGTGGACCGGATTGGAGCGGAATTTATAGTAATGATAATGCAATCTTATCGCATGAACGTTTGGCAATTGTAGATCCAGCTTCTGGAAAACAACCATTATTCAGCGAAGACAAGCAATTAATATTGGCTGCAAATGGTGAAATATACAATCATAGAGAATTACGTAAGCAATTTAAAGACACTTATAAATTTCAAACGCAATCCGATTGTGAAGTCATTCTAGCATTATATAAAGAAAAAGGAAATACATTCTTGGACGAACTCAACGGAATCTTCGGATTTGCAATTTACGATGTACAACAAGATTCGTACTTAGTTGCCAGAGATCACATGGGAATTATTCCATTATATATAGGTTGGGACAAAAACGGAACATTTTACGTTGCTTCTGAGTTAAAAGCATTAGAAGGTGTTTGTAGTAAAATAGAAGTATTTCCTCCAGGACACTATTTAGATAGTAAAGAAGGAGAATTAAAACAATGGTACCAACGCGATTGGATGGACTATGAAGCTGTAAAAGATAACCAAACAAGTATTGACGAATTGCGTGATGCCTTAGAAGCGTCAATTCACAGACAATTAATGTCAGATGTGCCCTATGGAGTGTTACTTTCTGGCGGATTGGATTCTTCCATTACTTCTGCTGTGGCGAAAAAATATGCGCAAAAACGTATAGAAACCGACGATACAAGTGAAGCTTGGTGGCCACAATTACATTCATTCTCCATTGGATTAGATGGTTCTCCAGATTTGGCTGCTGCCCAAAAAGTTGCAGATCATATTGGAACGGTTCATCACGAAGTGAAATTTACCATTCAAGAAGGTTTAGACGCAATTAAAGATGTTATTTATCATTTAGAAACCTATGATATTACGACAATTCGTGCGTCAACTCCAATGTATTTATTGGCAAGAGTTATCAAATCGATGGGAATTAAAATGGTCTTATCTGGTGAAGGTGCAGACGAAATTTTCGGAGGATATTTATATTTCCACAAAGCACCAAGCGCAGAAGAATTACACAAAGAAACCGTTCGTAAACTTGAAAAATTGTATCAATACGATTGTTTGCGTGCCAACAAATCGTTAGCCGCTTGGGGAATTGAAGGCCGTGTGCCTTTCCTTGACAAAGAATTTATGGATGTTGCCATGCGCATCAATCCGCAAGATAAAATGATCAACGGTGAACGCATGGAAAAGTGGGTTTTGCGTAAAGCATTTGAATCATATTTACCAGAAAGTGTTGCGTGGCGACAAAAAGAACAATTCAGTGATGGCGTTGGTTACAACTGGATTGACACACTAAAAGAATTAGTAAATAGCGAAGTATCAGACGAACAATTGGCAAACGCTGCGTACAGATTTCCAGTTCAAACACCAAGAGCCAAAGAAGAATATTACTATCGTACTATTTTTGAAGAACATTTTCCATCGGAAACTGCTGCTTTAACGGTTCCATCGGTTCCTTCAGTAGCGTGTAGTTCGGTAACAGCTTTGGAATGGGATGAATCTTTCAAAAACATGAATGATCCTTCTGGTAGAGCAGTTGCAAGTGTGCATGATGAGGCGTATTAGAGTTTAAGGTTCAAGGATTCAAGGATTCAAAGATTCAAAAATTGAATGATTGAAACATTTAAGTTACATTATTAAAACAAATAATTTCGAATAAAGAAAAGCGTCATATATTTACTATGGCGCTTTTTTCTGTCTTATAAATAATTATGAAATCTGTATCTTTAAAACATGAAATTACAACTGACTGTACAAAGTTTTGAGCTTCCGCTGAAAAATCCGTTTACCATTTCTCGGTATACGGTTACGATTCAAAAAACGGTGGTGGTTTCTATTTCTGATGGAAATTTTGTTGGATATGGAGAATCAACGGTGAATCCATATTACAATAGTACGATTGAAAGTTTGAAGGCTTCCGCAGAAAGTGTAAAGTATATATTTAATGATATTGAAGAAAATTTACATCCTGCCGAACTCTGGAAACGATTACAACCAAAATTAGAAGATAATTATTTTGCATTGTGCGCGATTGATACTGCATATTGGGATTTGTACGCAAAACAACAACAAAAACCATTGCGTAGGTTTTGGAGTGAGAATGATGAAAATCTGCCGAAAACGAATTTTACCATTGGAATCGATTCGATTGACGTCATGAAATCAAAGATTGAAGAAACGCCTTGGCCAATCTATAAAATAAAACTAGGCACAAAAAACGATCTTGAAATTATACGGGAACTTCGTAAAATTACGGATTCAGTTTTTAGAGTTGATGCCAATTGTGCTTGGACAGTAGACGAAACTCTAGAAAATGCAAAGATTCTTAAAGAATTAAATGTAGAGTTTATAGAGCAACCACTAAAAGCTGACAATTGGAACGGCATGAAAATTTTGAAAGAGAAAAGTGTATTGCCAATTATTGCCGACGAAAGTTGTTTAAAGTTAGAAGATGTTTCAAAATGTGCAGAAGTTTTTCACGGAATCAATATCAAGTTGATGAAATGTGGCGGAATTACGTCTGCATTGCAAATGATTCAAATCGCGAAAGCGAAACAACTCAAAATCATGGTAGGTTGCATGACAGAATCTTCTATAGGAATTTCAAATTTGGCGCAACTTGCATCGTTGTTAGATTACATTGACGCAGATGGCGCGCTGTTATTACAAAGCGATATTGCAAAAGGAGTTACGTTCAATAATGGTAAAATTTTATTTGCTGACGGAAATGGTTCAGGAGCAGCACTTCAACTATAAATAAGGGTTAAAAGCCATTTTTATTTATAGATTCCATAAATGGACTTTTAAATGGAATCCAATCTGTAGCTTTAGAAGTTTTTCCATCAGAATTTACAGGCGTAAAACGAACTTTATAATCTCCCTTTCGGCTAAAACTAAAAGCTCCGGAACACATTCCGTGACCGACACTAAGTTTATTGTTATTGGATTTAATATAATAAACTTTTGTAGTATTCGTAGAAACGTCTAATAATTCAGTTTTATACCAAGCTTGCTTATTTGGATCATTTTTAACATCAAACACAGCATATACTGCTGGACCGCAACCATATTGTTCTACAATTGATTCTTTGTACGTTGTAGTAATTGAAGTTCTTAGTTTTGTGCTATATTTTTGATTCGTAGTGATCCAATATAAAGGTTTTTTGCCTCCATAAAAGCGATGCTGAAGTTCAATGGTTTCGCTATCCGTCTGATTTTCATATTTCAAAGAATACTTCGTGTTTGGTTGCAATGTTTTTGAAGGAATAAAAATAGCTTGTGCTAAACTAAAAGAACTGTATAAAATTTCTTGAAGCTTCAATTCTACAAGTTCGCCAGTTCCACTTTGTAAATATACTTTTCTGTTATGAAAGGATTTAATGGTTTTTTTGCTCATTGCATATCCTTCAATAATAAACATTGAATTGCGATTAATTTCTTTCTCTAAAGGATAAAAAGTCATACCGCTTCCCATACAATCAGCGCCAGCTTTTTGAAGTCCAAAAATTAATACGAGAAGTAGAAGTGATTTTTTCATAATAAATGGTTTGTGCATCTAATCATCAAATAGTATTCCATTATTAACATTATATTTAATTTGCGAAAATCACAAAAAATAAAATTTTCATTCGTGATTACAGTCATTTATTCTGTGTAAATCACAATACTTTTGAATTGAATTTAAAACGTATTCACTATGAAACATGTAATTTCAATTCTCGTAACAGTATTTTTAAGTCTTAGTTTCGCAACAGCGCAAAACGATTCCTCTATTTTTGATTCGTTTGACAATGCAACATTTGCCATTGGCGGCGGAATTTTTATGCCACAAGGACAATTAAGTAATTACTTTGGCACAGCTCCATTTTTAGAAATTAGCGGAAACTTTCCGTTGCGCAGAAAAAGAGCGATTAGCTTAACGTTGCAAGTAGTTGTGCCAAATCAGAAAGATGATTTTTTGTATCGAAGAACAATTGACACAATTCAAGCAAAAAGTACAATGATGCTTAATTTTACGGTAAATTTCAAAAAAAGTTTGCACACAACAGCAAAAGGAAACCTTGAATTAAAACTAGGTTTAGGTGTTTCTGCAATTACTACTGATGCCCGAAATCCATTTTACAGCGGAGACGAAGGCGAAGAAAAATACGAAACCGTAAGCGCAGTTTTATTCAGTCCAGGATTGGAATATCAATATAAATTTAGCGAAGGAAATAAATTTGTCATAGGAGTTAGTGTAAATTATGCTCCGTACAAAGTAGAAGGCGCAGTACGGGAAAATATTGGTGGTTTGGCACTTGTCCCCAAAATTTCATATGTTTTTTAATAAACTAATGTGAGTTCAATATAAATCTACTCAAATAAAATTTTGAACATATTTTAAAAAGAAGTAATAAGTATCTGATTGTCATATTTTTAGTTTCGTTTTCTTTGTGCGCACAAAGAAAAGAAAGTGCGCTTTTCCAGAGGTATTTTTAGTTTTTCTTTTTGGGAAAAACTAAAACCGCATGAATTTTTCTAAATTTTCTCCAAGGATTCAAAAATTTTTAACGAAAAATCCCTGCTATACTGCGGAAAAGACAAAAAACACACTCCTAGTTTTTATATCGAACTAGCGTTAAACTAATAAACTAAAAACGCTCAACATCTATTATAATAAATATTGAGCGTTTTTTTATATAAAAATACTTCGTTATTGCTTGATAAATTTTTTGGTTGCAGATTGTCCAGCTTCCGTTTCAAGCGTCATAAAATACATTCCTTTTTGTAAATTGCTTACTGAAATATTTTCTGTATGTTGATTTGTAGTAAAAACAGTTCTTCCTTGAATATCTACAATTTTCACTGTTTTTATAACTTGATTGTCTTCTGAATCAATCCTTATAAAATCTTTAGTAGGATTCGGATATAACTTAAAACGAGAAGCTTCAATCGTATTTCTAGAAAGTGTGATGGCTGTATTACGTTCATAGGTTTCTGTGGTTTCATCAACGCCTAAAAGCGCAGAAACAATATGTGCATTATTATATCTGTATGCTAAATTATCGGCAGTATTATCATAATAGTAATATGTTGTTTGTGTCAACGTTCCTATATTATTAAATGGTGGGACACTAAAATTTAAGTTTTGGTCAATACGCAAACGTGTTACATTTCCAGTATAGCCTCCACAACAAAGAAGGTCGTTCATAGTTAATGTTCCATACGCATCAACGGTTGCGGTTAAAGTTCCTGTAAAAGTTCCGTTGGTACCTTGATATGAAAATGTACCTGAAACAGCTCCCGAATTATTTGCTCCAAAACTTAATGGAAACAATCCAATAAAAGCATTTGTGCCACTGTAATTTAACGTAATATCTCCTTGTGAAACTCCTGTGATAGAAGTTCCGCTTCCATCTTCTTTCAAGAAAAATTCACTTACCGTTGGCGTTCCACCTTGTGATGTAATAGATAAAACTTGTGTTGTGCCAGGATACGTAGTTAATTGACCAGCAGTTGGAGCTGCATACGTATCAATATTTGTTCCGGAAGGAGTTGGTCCACTAAAATCCCAAACGGCATTAGCGCCTGTTGGTGTTTGATCAACTGGCATAGTAGGATTAACGATGGTAAAATCAGAATTTGGATCACTCGTAAATGTTGAAATCGTTTGAGAAAAGCAAGCATAACCGAATAGTGATGCAAGCAATAGTAATTTTGTTTTCATTGATTAATATTTAGTAGAATAGTTGTTAGTGACGTAAAATTACTAAAAACAATAGGTATGCATGTGAAAAAATGCATTTTTCTGTTGATAAAAAGGGATTTACAGGTGTTTTTACTTAAAAAACGAACGTCAAAATATCGCTTCTACGGGCTTGGTTTATTTCTCTTTCATACAGGAAGAAAAAAACGGTTTCAAAATAGCGTAAAAGCTGTTTTAAGACATTTTAAGCAGTTTTCTGCAAAAAGGTCAAATGTTAATAACTATTTAAAAAGCAGCTTAAAAGTGTTTAAAAATGAATTTATGAAGTCTTATATTTGTTTGTTTAACAACAGAATGAATAAGAACGTTTTACGCAGTTCTAAAACTATAAAAATTTAAGCAAAACATATATGAGCGAAGAAAAGAAAGATCAATATTCTGCTGATAGTATACAGGCATTAGAAGGAATGGAGCATGTACGTATGCGTCCTTCCATGTATATTGGAGATGTTGGTACACGCGGATTACATCATTTAGTATATGAAGTTGTCGATAATTCTATTGATGAAGCACTAGCAGGTCATTGCGACGTTATAAGCGTTGTAATCAATGAAGATAACTCCATTACGACTGAAGATAATGGGCGTGGTATTCCAATTGGGATTCACAAAAAAGAAGGTGTTTCGGCATTAGAAGTTGTAATGACGAAAATTGGTGCTGGTGGAAAATTTGATAAAGATTCCTATAAAGTATCTGGTGGATTGCACGGAGTTGGTGTATCGGTTGTAAATGCCCTTTCTACTCACTTAAAAGCAACAGTTTTTAGAGAAGGAAAAGTTTGGGAACAAGAATATGAACGCGGAAAACCTTTATATCCAACAAAAGCAGTTGGAGATTCTGATAAAACTGGTACGGTAGTAATGTTTAGACCAGATGCGTCTATATTTACACAAACTTTAGAATACAACTACGAAACCATCGCAAATCGTATGCGCGAATTGTCATACCTTAACAAAGGAATCACAATCACACTTACGGATAAACGTAACAAAGACGAAAAAGGAGAATTTGTCCATGAAGTTTTTCATTCTACCGAAGGATTAAAAGAATTTATAAGATATTTAGACGGAAACCGTGTACAAATCATTAGCGATGTAATTGCTTTTGAAGGAGAGAAAAACGGAATTCCAGTTGAGGTTGCAATGACGTATAACACTTCGTATTCTGAAAATTTACATTCATATGTAAACAATATCAATACACACGAAGGTGGAACACACTTATCAGGATTTAGAAGAGGTTTAACGCATACGCTGAAAAAATATGCAGAAGGAACAGGATTATTAGACAAATTAAAGTTTGACATTGCTGGAGATGATTTCCGCGAAGGACTAACCGCAATTATTTCTGTAAAAGTCCAAGAGCCACAATTTGAAGGACAAACCAAAACAAAATTAGGAAACCGTGAAGTATCTGCATCTGTAAGTCAGGCAGTATCAGAAATGCTAACGGATTACTTAGAAGAACATCCAGACGACGCTAAAACTATTGTGCAAAAAGTAGTGTTAGCTGCGCAAGCGCGTCATGCCGCACAAAAAGCGCGTGAAATGGTACAGCGTAAAACGGTGATGAGTATTGGAGGTTTGCCTGGGAAACTGAGTGACTGCTCTGAGCAAGATCCTGCAAAATGTGAAGTATTTCTTGTCGAGGGAGATTCGGCAGGTGGAACGGCAAAACAAGGTCGTGACCGTATGTTTCAAGCAATTTTACCATTACGTGGAAAAATCTTGAACGTAGAGAAAGCAATGAAGCACAAAGTTTTTGAAAACGAAGAAATCAAAAATATCTTTACAGCGCTTGGTGTAACTATCGGAACCGAAGAAGATAGTCAAGCATTAAACCTTTCAAAATTAAGATATCATAAAGTAGTGATTATGTGTGATGCCGATGTCGATGGATCGCATATTTCTACATTAATCCTAACATTCTTTTTCCGTTACATGAAAGAATTGATTGAAAACGGACACATTTACATTGCTGCGCCACCATTATATTTGGTTAAAAAAGGAGCAAAACGTAAATATGCTTGGAACGATCAAGAACGTGATGTTATTGTTGAAGAGTTTGGCGGAGGAGCAGGAATTCAACGCTACAAAGGTCTTGGGGAAATGAACGCAGAACAATTGTGGGACACAACCATGAATCCAGAATTCAGAACATTACGTAAAATAGTAATTGATAGTGGAGCAGAAGCAGACAGAGTATTCTCCATGTTAATGGGAGACGAAGTGCCGCCACGTAGAGAGTTTATTGAAAAAAATGCAGTCTATGCAAATATTGATGCGTAATAATCATATTTCATAAAAACAAAAAAATGCCTCTTTTATGGGGCATTTTTTTGTGCATTAAAGTGATGCTAAAAAAAACGAATCATTCTTTGATTAATCGAGAAATATGCGTGTCTCCATCTTTATAAATAGTTTTTATAAAATAAATTCCAGGTGACAAAAATGATACGTCTAAGGAATTTTCTTGATGTGAAATTTTTGTTTCAAAAATAGTTGAACCTACTAATGAGAGTATTTCTATTTTTTCTACCGAAAACCCTTTGAAATTAAAATATAATTTCTTTTTTACGGGATTGGGATACATCACAATGCTTTTTTTACGAAACTTTTCAAGTGAAAGTATATAGTTTCCATGTACAGCTCTATTTCCTTCAGGCGTGTCAATTATTAATGTTTTATTACCATTACCTTCATCAATAATCTCATAATCAAAGGTTCTTGGCGAATTATAATTTCCAACAATTATAGTATCTAAGTATTGAGCTTCGAGTGTACAATAGAAAAAACATAATCCTAGGCTTACAGCTAAATCTTGAACTATAAATGTATCTGGATTGATGGTAAGTGATGATGATGAATTGAAAGCATAATTGATATCACCTCCGTTCGCATAAAAATCATAATTATTAGGTGATGATTCAACGAACTGAATTCCTGGATGGTAACCTTGGTTTGATGGATGCGGTTGTGTCACATTAATAGTATTCCCGTCAATTACCATATAATGTAATGTCCACATGTTTCCGCCTCCAATTAAATCTTGTTGTGCAAATCCAAAAGAAAAACAAATGAATGCACATATTAATAAAGTAATTTTTTTCATGTCGCAAAATTTTTACATAAAGATACGAATAATATTTATTGAGAAAAATGCAGTGTTTGCACGTATTGATGCGTAAATAATATTTTTTTTAGAAAACCATATCAAAGGCAATTACGTATTTAAGTATGTAGTTGCCTTTCTTTTTCTTTAAAAATGTAAAAAAGGGGCAATTTCCTGTATGTATTGTAGTACGTATTCATTATTTTTATCGCTTTAAATTTAACCTAACGAATTATGAAAAAATTACAACTCCTATTCATTGCTTTTTTAGCAATATCACATGTAAATGCCCAAGAAAATATTAACGAATTACTTGCTGCAGGTATTGATGATGCAAAAAGATTTACGACAGATTACATTGCGCCGGCATCAGAAGGTTTGGCTTACGGAATTAACACAGGTTGGTTTAATAGTGCAAAGGCACCAAAACGTTTCGGTTTTGAAATTTCAATAGTTGGAAATATATCTCTTATAAAAGATGAGAAAAAAGAATTTCAACTGAACGTTGCAGATTATGAAAATATTCGATTTCCAGACAACAGTCCGTCAAAAACGGTTGCAACAGCTTTAGGTCACAATGAACCTGATGTTACGGTAATAGTTACCTATGATGATCCAGTTTTTGGGAGTCAAGAAGTTGAAATTACATTACCAACAGGAATCGGTTCAGAAAATGTAGACATTATACCAACAGCTTATGTTCAAGCTAGTTTCTCACCATTTAAAGGAACACAAGTCAAAGCACGTTTCTTTCCAAAAGTAGATTCAGAAGATGTTGATTTAAGTACGTATGGTTTTGGAATTCAACAAGAATTTACTTCATGGTTGCCAGCCGAAAAAGCAATTCCAGTCGCTATTTCTGGTCTGATTGCGTATACACATTTAGATGCAAATTATGATTTTACTGAATCTAGTAATGTTAATGGAAACAATCAGCAAGTAGCAACGGAAGTAAATACCTTTCTATTTCAGTTAATTGTTGGGACAAAATTCAAAATCATCAACTTCTACGGAGGTTTAGGATACTTAAAAGGCGACTCAACCACAGACTTATTAGGAACATATACCGTAACAGATGGTGTATTATTCTCAGAAACTATCACAAATCCATTCTCCATAGAACAAGATATTTCAGGAGTTCGTGGTACAATTGGCGCAAATCTAAAACTAGGTTTTTTTAGTATAAATGCTGATTATTCTCTTGGTGAGTTTGACAGTGCAAGTCTTGGATTGAACTTTTCATTTTAAGAATATTTTAAGCCTTACTAATTTCATTAAAAGGAGATTAATTCGTACTTTTGCCGCTTAGAAACAATACATTAAAAAACCAAAAAATATGAAAGTTACAGTTGTAGGAGCAGGAGCCGTAGGTGCTAGTTGTGCAGAATATATTGCCATTAAAAACTTTGCTTCGGAAGTCGTTTTATTAGATATCAAAGAAGGATATGCAGAAGGAAAAGCTATGGATTTGATGCAAACAGCTTCATTAAATGGTTTTGATACTAAAATTACGGGAAGTACAAATGACTATTCTAAAACAGCTGGAAGTAATATTTGTGTAATTACTTCAGGAATTCCTCGTAAACCGGGAATGACACGTGAAGAATTAATCGGAATCAACGCAGGAATTGTAAAAACAGTTTCTTCAAGTTTAATTGAGCATTCTCCAAATACAATTATCATTGTAGTAAGTAATCCAATGGATACAATGACATATTTGGTACACAAAACTACAGGATTGCCAAAAAGTAGAATTATTGGAATGGGCGGCGCTTTAGATAGTGCTCGTTTCAAATACAGATTAGCAGAAGCATTAGAAGCACCAATTTCTGATGTAGACGGAATGGTAATTGGTGGACACAGCGACAAAGGAATGGTTCCTTTAACGGCACACGCAACTCGTAACAGTGTAAAAGTTTCTGAATTTTTATCAGAAGACCGTTTAAACCAAGTAAAAGAAGATACCAAAGTTGGTGGAGCAACTCTTACCAAATTATTAGGAACTTCAGCTTGGTATGCGCCAGGAGCAGCAGTTTCTGGATTGGTACAGGCAATTGCTTGCGATCAAAAGAAAATGTTTCCTTGTTCTGTTTTATTAGAAGGAGAATACGGATTAAACGATTTATGTATCGGAGTTCCTGTAATTTTAGGGAAAAACGGAATAGAAAGTATTGTTGAAATCAAATTAAGCGATGCCGAAAAAGCACATATGGCAGAAAGTGCTGAAGGTGTAAAGAAAACAAACGGATTGTTAGAATTATAAAAATTATAAGTTCAAAATAAACACATTTAAAACCTCATCGCTATATAGCTTTGAGGTTTTTTTACAACCAAATTAAAAACAAAAATCATGAAAAAAATAGTTCTATTTCTAACGTTAGCATTCAGTGTAATGGCTTTTGCTCAAGAAAAAATCACAGAAGGGAAAATTACGTCAAAGCAAACCATGACTACAGACAATGAGCAAATGCAGGCTCAATTGGAAATGATGGGGAAAATGGAAACCATTACGTTCTTTAATGGAAAAAGTTCAAGATCAGAATTGACAAACCCAATGTCAGGTGATATTACAACGATTATCAACGCTGACAAAAACGAAATGTTAATGTTGATGGATAATCCTGCGCTTGGTAAAATGTACACATTGCAAAAAAATCTTGTAAATGAAGAGGATCTAAAAAATATTACGGTTGTTGAAGGCGATAAAACAAAAACGGTTTTAGGATACGAGTGCAAGCAATATAAGGTCACGATTAATAAAGACGGAGTGAAGATGGAAATGGAAATTTATACTACGGAAGCAATTCCGGTAGTATCACAGCAAGCTACTGCGTTAGGAGATAAAATGAAAGGATTTCCTTTATATACGATTATCAAAATGAACCAAATGGGAATGGACATGCTGATCACAACAGAAGTAACTAAAATTGAAAAAGAAAAAGTTTCTAAAGATTTATTTGATACTACGCCGCCAGAAGGTTACAAAAACATGAAAGAACAATAACATATAAATATCTTATATTTACAAAGGCTATAATGAGAATTGTAGCCTTTGTTGTTTAAAAAACTATATATTCTTATGAAAAAGAGATACTTACTAAGTTGTGTGCTTTTTTCAATATTTTGTTTAATAGCTTGTGATGGATTATTTTCTGGATCAAAAGCGCAAATTCAATTTGAAATTTTGGAAGATAACTTTGATGAAAATCAAAAAGAAAATGCGAAACTCGTAATTCAAAAACGATTACAATCTTTAGGTGCTAGAAATATTGAAATTACAACAACGCAGAAAAATATAATTGCAAATTATGAAAAAGGAGCTGATTCAATACTGACTTGGCAAAGTTTTCAAACTACTGGAAAGCTAGAGTTTTTTAAAGTATGTCAAGAGAAAAACCTCATTATTGATCATTTTCAAAAAATGGATACAATAGCTGAGAGCACTTCTGAAATATCTGAAAAAACGAATATTGAAAATATTTTAGACATTATCAATTTCAACTCTGGAGATTTTTATTTGGCATACGTAACCAAAGAAAATAAAGCACGTGTTGAGGAATTATTAATTGACAAAGAACCTGTTTTTATCAAATCTCTTGGAGGAAAAATAAAATTCTCATTTGGAAAACCAGATGAATATCAGCAAGGTAGATTGCCTCTATACGCAGTATTTGTAAGTTCAACGAATGAAGCTCCATTAGATGGAAGTTACATAACACAATCAAAAGCAGTTACTGGCTATACTGAAAACAGGTATGTAATTGATTTGCTAATGAATAAGGAAGGCGCTCTTATTTGGGAACAATTAACCGATGAAGTATATCGAGAAGGAGGAAATATAGCCATTGTTATTGATAATGTTGTATATTCAGCACCAAGTGTAAGTAATGGGAAAATTTCAGGTGGAAGGTCTCAAGTATCAGGAAATTTCACAAGAGATGAGGCTACCATGATGGCAAGTATTATTGGTTCAGGAGAACTTCCGAAACTAAAAATTATCAAAATGGGAGCTTTGAAAGAAACATCTCAATCGAAATAAATTCAAAACTAGTACAATACTATTCAACACCTTAAAACAAAATTAATTCCCGAAACGCTACACAGTTGTAGTCTTTATTTTTATATTTGACGCATGATTGCAAAAAAGTATTTTAGTGCTTTAATAATCTTTATCACGTTACTTGGTTTCTACCAGAAGCAAATACCTGCGCCAAATCAGCAGATTGAGCTTCAATTTACAGACCAAGCAGCTCTTTTTGAGGAAACTGAAGAAGTGATTTTGGCAATCAAAAAGCAATTAGAAGCGTTAGGTGTTGAAAACATTCAAGTTAAACAACAAGGCGGAACACTTAAAATTGCCTATTTCAGTACTGAAAAGATTACTGAAATCAAGAAAATTCTTTCCGAAGAAGGATTTGCCTCAAATAGCAAATCGCAAGAAATCCCAAGTAAAAACGCACTACAGTTTCACGAGTACGAAAATGCAGATAGCTATAAAATAGCTGTTTATGAGTTGCAAACAGATTTCAATCCGTATGTAGGAACTCACGGAAAATACATTCTATCATTACAAAAAGACTCCGACAAATCTCCAAATCCGAATCCGTTTGCCAATGCAAATTCGTTCCACACAGGAGAAATTAATATCACTATTGCGTTAGCGTATACGGAATCTAGTTATACGGCTATTCACATAGAAAACACTTCATACGAAATTCCAGATGTTCGCGCAGGACCTTTTGCTGCAATGCATTCATAAATCATTGGAATTTTAGTTTACAATACATTTACGAAAGCATCTTCCCGAAAAAATGTTTTAAATCGAGAAAAAAATCACGGTTTAAAGCAGGCAACATATGGCTTTTCGGTATGATTACGAAAGCTATTCATATTACAATCAAATCACATAAAAATAATTGTCAAATCAAGCGGTAAATTATATATTTGCACGTTTTAAAAATTTGACCAAAAAATATTGAATAATGCAAAATAAAGGATTAGTAAAATTATTTGCGATTTTATTCGGATTGGTAAGTATTTATCAATTATCGTTTACGTTTGTCACGAATAAAATTGAAAACGACGCAAAAGTCTACGCGGTTTCACAATTGCCAAGACCAGCAGGTGATGTGGCAGACTCTAAAGAGAACACAGATAAAAGAGAGCTTATTGAAAAGCGATATTTAGATTCTATTGATCAAAATGAGCCGATCAATTACGGATTTACTACGTTTTCATACAGCGAAGCAAAGGAAAAAGAATTAAACAAAGGATTAGACCTTAAAGGTGGAATCAACGTAATTCTTCAAATTTCTGTAAAAGATATCTTAGCAGGATTGGTAAGTAATAAAGAAAATGAAACGTTTGTTAAAGCGTTGGCAAGAGCTGATGTATTACAAGCGGAAGCACAAGAAGATTACGTAGAGTCTTTCTTTAGAGCGTTTGACGAATTGAAGCCAGAAGGATTAACATTAGCAAATCCAGATTTATTTTTTACGCAAGCATTAGAGCAAGATTTGGAAGATGGAATGGAAACCTCCGACCGTGTGGTGCAAAATGTAATTAGAAAGAAAATTGATCAGTCAATTATTTCTGCGAAAGAAGTATTAAACAAACGTATTGACCAATTTGGAGTTACACAACCAAACATTCAGCGTTTAGGAACTTCTGGACGTATTTTAATTGAATTGCCAGGTGCGAAAGATGTAATTCGTATTGAAAAGTTAGTACAAACAACAGCACAACTTGAATTCTGGACAACTTACAACGACAATGCAAAGCTTGCATCGTTCATAGCTACGGCAAACGAGAAGTTAAAAGAACTTCCTGCATATGCTTCAACAGATGTACAAAAAGCTGACGACGCGCAAGAAGGAGATGAAGATACTGACGATGCTGAAAGTGACGAGCAAGAAGCGTTGTTAACTTCAACAGAAGATACATTAAGCGTAGTAAACCCATTATTTGACAAAATTCAACTTGTAAATAATGGTGGTGGAATCATAGCTACCGTAAAAGAAGAAGATAGTGCGGAAGTAATGGCATTATTATCAAACGATATTTTAAAGCAAGTAACACCAGCAGAATTACGTTACGTACGATTTGCTATTGGAAAACAACCAGATCCGTTAACAAATAGATTTAGTATCTACGCATTAGCAGGTGAACGTAAAGGAAAAGGTGTAGAGCCGCAAATGAAAGGTGATGTAATTGATGATGCAGCACAATCATACGCAAGTAATGGTAGACCAAACGTAAACATGCAAATGAACGGTATTGGTGCAAAACAATGGGAAAAACTAACAGAAAAAGTACACAATGAACGAGGTAATATTGCTATTGTTTTAGACAACATTGTATATTCTGCTCCAAGCGTAACTACTGGAAAAATTTCTGGTGGAAACTCTGAAATCTCAGGTAATTTTACGGTTGAAGAAGCGCAGGATTTAGCAAACGTACTAAGAGCAGGTAAATTACCAGCAACGGCAGATATTTTACAATCGGAAGTAGTTGGTCCATCATTAGGACAAGAAGCTATTGATAGTGGTTTAATGTCGTTCATGATTGCTTTAATATTAGTATTAATTTGGATGGTATTCTATTACGGAAAAGCAGGTCTTTTTGCAGATGTAGCATTAGCATTCAACATCTTATTAATATTTGGAGTATTAGCAAACTTAGGAGCGGTATTAACGTTACCTGGAATTGCTGGTATTGTATTAACCATTGGTATGTCCGTGGATGCAAACGTACTTTTATTTGAAAGAGTTAGAGAAGAACTAGCCAAAGGTAGAACGCTGCAAGAATCAATTACGCATGCGTTTAGCTGGAAAGGTGCAATGTCTTCAATTTTTGATGCAAACATTACCACAGGATTAACAGCATTGATCTTATTCTTATTCGGAACAGGACCAATAAAAGGTTTCGCAACTACCTTATTAATAGGTATTGGAACTTCATTATTTACTGCAATCTTTATCACTCGTTTATTAGTTGATTGGTATGTTGCTAAAGGAAATAATTTAGATTTCTCTACAGGAGCAACGAAAAACTTATTCAGAAACAATACCGTTGAATTTTTAAAGAAGCGTAAAATTGCATATGTTATTTCAGGAATTGTTATCTTAATTGGTTTAGGATCGATCACTTTTGGAAGCGGATTAAATCAAGGTGTTGACTTTGTTGGAGGGCGTTCATATCAAGTACGTTTTGCAGAAAATGTAAGCTCGCAAGATGTAAAGAAAGAATTGACAGTTGAATTTGGTGCTGAAAACTCTCCAGAAGTAAAAACATTTGGTGGAGACAATCAGTTAAAAATTACAACGAAATATAAAGTTGATGAAACAGGAACTGAAGTTGATGATGAAATCAAGAAGATGTTATTAAAAGGATTAAATAAATTCTTACCTGCAGACATGACGTACGACAGATTCGTTGATGGAGCAGAAGATAAGCAAATAGGAATCATGCAATCAGTAAAAGTTGGACCAACAATTGCCGATGATATCAAAAGAGATTCATTCTGGGCAGTATTAGGTTCGTTAGTAGTTGTATTCTTGTACATCTTATTACGTTTCCGCAGATGGCAATTCTCATTAGGAGCTGTAATTGCGGTATTCCATGATGTATTAATTGTATTAGGTATCTTCTCAATTGCGTGGAAATATGTGCCATTTACAATGGAAATTAACCAAGCATTCATTGCCGCCATCCTGACCGTAATTGGATACTCGCTGAATGATACCGTAGTTGTATTTGATAGAATTCGTGAGTTTATGAACGAACGTCCAGACTGGAAATTACGTAAAGTTGTAAATGCAGCCTTAAACAGTACGTTAAGTAGAACGTTGAATACGTCATTAACTACATTGGTTGTATTATTAGCAATCTTTATTTTCGGTGGAGAATCTATTAGAGGATTCATGTTTGCATTAATCGTAGGTGTAATTGTAGGTACATATTCATCTATGTTCATTGCAACACCAGTAATGTTTGATACTATCAAAAAAGGTGACATCAACAAAGGATTAGTAGAAGTTGAAGATTAATAATCTCGGTATTATATAAATTCAATTATATACAAAAAGCGTCACTCATTTATTTGAGTGACGCTTTTTCATTTCATAAATAAAAATAAAATCTATGTATTGATCATTCTTGATCGCATATAATTTTAGAATTTTCGCAAATTCCAACACAAGTAATATTTGTCACATTTGTTATTGGTTGCGCTCTTCCGCCAGTTAGTGTAAAGGTTGCAATTGATTTTTTGTTTAATGATAAATTGTTTAAGTTTTTAGTTTTCATACTATTGTAAATTTTAAGTTAGTACTAAAGTTAAAAATCAAACTCTAAAGGTTGATAAGGTAAAACCGTAGAATTTATTTTAGTCTAGAAAGAAATGTTGATACATATGATTCCAAAGTTTAAGAATGTTTTGTGTTATTTTTGCAGAGAATTATCTTTACTTGTAATAGTGGACTGATTAAGTTTTAAGATAGTTGTTTTTGATGAAATTAAATCGAACCAAAAAACGAATGCTATTTATTTTATAACATATTAATGGAGCAGCAAAAAAAAACAAAAAAAGCGTTGTTTTGGAAAATCGTAAAAAGAACAATTCTAACTCTTTTTATCCTTTTTATTGCGCTTATACTATTCATAAGAAGTCCTTGGGGACAAAGCATTATTGTAACTAAAGTAACTAATTACATATCAAACAAAACCAATACGAAAGTAGAAATTAAAAAACTCTATCTTACTTTTTCTGGTAACTTAATAATTGAAGATCTCTATTTAGAAGATAAAAAAGGAGATACGCTCGTATATTCTAAAAGCTTAGAAGCTTCCATCGCTTTAATGCCACTTATAAAAGGCAATGGATTTAATTTAAAATCGTTGGAATCGGACGGATTAAAAGCGAATATTTACAGAAAAGATAGTATTTCAAAATTTAATTATGATTTTCTAATTGATACGTTCACCACGAAAGATTCTATTGCTCAAACATCTGGAGAAGCATTAAAAATTACACTAGGAAAGCTAAATTTCAAAAACATCGAACTAACGTATACTGATGCCATTTTAGGAATTGAAAGTGCGGTAAAATTAAATACTGCAAAACTTGAAACTAATTCGATCGATTTGGAACAAATGCATTTTGACATCAATAGTGTTCAGTTGAAAGATGGCGTTATAAAATACCGACAAACGAAACCATTTCCTGTCGATCCTACTGCAGAAGTAATCAAGTTGCCATTTATAGCTATCCAAAATCTTGATGTAAAAAATACGCAAATCTCCTATAATTCGGTTCCTGAATACCTAGATATGAATCTTTCGATAGATGAATTAATCTCGAAAATACCTGTATTCGATTTGGAAACACAAACGGTCAACCTAACTAATTTCAATCTAAAAAATTCAATTATCACATTTGAACAATCAAATCCTATTGTTGGAACAACTGTTGTAAAACCTGCAAATTTTGAATGGCCAAATTGGACAATAATGGCTAACGATATTGAACTATTGAATACTGAAATTACAGCAAAAACTGGAAATACAACTTCCGTTAGAAACGTCTTTAACGCAGAAAATATTCAATTGGAAGATTTCAACTTCAAAGCCAATTCATTTGAATACAAACCAGGAAACGCAAGCGCATCTTTAGAAAATATTTCGTTTACAGATCGAAGTGGATTTCAATTGAAAAATTTTGGTGCGCAGTTAGCATTAAATAACACGTCAACAATCTTAAAAAATCTTTCTGTTCGCACAAATAATAATAGTATTTCTGGTAATGTTTCTGTCAATTATAACTCAATAAATACTTTTATTAAAGATCCAGATTTAAGTCGATTATCTGCAACGATTCCGAGTTTGAGTGTAAACCCAAAAGATGCTTTTTTCTTCCTACCTGAACTAAAAAATAATAACTATATAACGAAACTTTCAAAGAAGCAAATAATAGGTTCGCTAAAGCTAAATGGTACTTTAAGCAACCTAAATATACCTAAAACGACATTAAATTGGGGAACGAATACAAAGATGAATATCCAAGGAAGCGTTAAAAATACACTAGATATTAATACATTACATCTAGACTTTAAGAACTTCAATATCACATCAAACAAAAAAGACGCCTTTACATTTATTGATCCTGAAATACTGACTATTGAAGTTCCCGAAACATTTCAGTTAAAAGGTAGTGTTAATGGAAATTTAACCAATTTTAAAACGAATGCGACACTTAAAACTTCCGATGGAACTGTTGTTATAAAAGGGAATTTTAAAAACAAGAAAGCCATTGCTTTTAATGGAAGTGTTGCTGTTGATAATTTAGCACTTGGCAAAATTCTTAAAAATGAAAAACTAGGCGTCTATTCATTTACAACTACAATAAATGGCGAAGGAAACAGTCTCAATACGTTAGATGCAACATTGAAGACCGATTTTAAAAAACTATCCTATAATAACTACGATTTTTCAAAACTGCAACTAGATGGAAAAATTACGAATGGTAATGGAAATCTGAACCTAAACTTCAAAGATGAAAATTTAGATTTTGAAATGGTAAACTTGATTCAGTTAGATACGGTTGCTTCCAAAATTCAAACGATTTTAAATTTAAAAGGTGTCAACTTTCAAACACTTGGACTTGCCGAAGAAGATGTACGTGCAAAATTTAAGCTGGAAGCAGATATTGTAGGTAATTCAACAAGTAACCTAGCATTTAGCGGAATTATCAAAGATGCAATTTCTGTTCGGAACAATAGACCTTATTTATTGGGCGATATTATTGTTTATGCAAAACTTACAGACAAAACGACTGCTTTTGAGATTGAAAGTAATCCTGTAAATGCTTCGTTGGTTTCAAACACCGATGTGGTAAATCTTATTGCGGAACTACAAAAGCAATTTAATACGTATTTTAAGGATGATGTTACAACTACCGAAACTGATGTTGCATCAAATATTACTATGAAATTTAATGCTACGGTAAAACAAGCTCCTATTCTTAAAGACTTATTCTTACCCAAATTAGAATCTTTAAATCCGATAGCGATTACTGTAGATTTTAATGCTGAAAACAACTCGCTTATCGCGAATGCAACTGCGTCAAAAATAACCTATAACGGAAATATTATTGATAGTCTTAATTTTTCACTAAATGCAGAAAAGGAAACGTTAGATTTCGATTTCAAACTTGGTTCGTTAAAAACTGGAGCGCTGGCAATTCAAAAAATAAGTCTAAAAGGAAACGTGAAAGATCAAATAGTATACACGGATTTTATTGCGAAAGACGCTGACGAAACCTTGATTCAAATTGCTTCTGAAATTACCAAACAAAAAGATAGTATAAGCTTTCATATCAATCCAAAAGGGTTCATTCTTAACAAACAAAACTGGTCTATTCTTTCAGATAATAAGATTACGTATACTACAAATTATTTAGGATTCAAAGATTTTAAGTTGAGCCAAAACGAGCAACAAATTACCGTTAGCAATACGTTGCCTGGAAAAACCATTGAACATGTAGGTTTTAATTTTAAAAATTTTGAATTAAGTACCATTACCAGTTTATTTAATCAAGAAAAAATACTAGCTTCAGGGAAACTAAATGGAGAAATTGTAGTAGAATATCCTTTTGGAGATACTGGAATAACAGCCAATGCCAATATAACTAATTTGGAAGTTGTGGAAGTGCCACTCGGTAGGTTGAACCTTGATGCGAAATCAGTAGATGCTTCTAAATACGATCTTAATTTAGCAATCTTAGGAGACAATTTAAACGTAGCCATTATTGGTGATTATATAGCGAATGAAGATGATGCAATACTTAATTTTGATATCGATTTAAAAAATTTCGAACTAAAAGCATTAGACCAATTTGCAGGAAAGTATTTGTCAAAAACATCTGGGAATCTTTCAGGGAACGTCAAACTAACTGGCTCCACAAATGAACCAAAACTTTTAGGTGCTTTAAAATTTAATGACGCTGGTTTAACAATTAATGCGTTTAATGCATCTTTTACACTTCCAAAAGAATCTATAAAACTAGATGAAGCAGGTATTTATTTTGATAAATTTACGATGTTGGACATCAATCAAAATCCTTTTGTTTTAGATGGAAAAATTTCTACAAAAAACCTATCAAATTCATCATTTGCATTAACGCTAAAAGCTAAAAATATTGAAGTACTAAACTCCACAAAAGAAGCTAATGATTTGTTCTACGGAAAAGTCAATCTCGATGCAGATGTTTCTATAAATGGCACATTGAAACTTCCTAAAGTACGTGGTAGTTTAATGGTAAATAAAACTTCAGATTTTACGTATGTCATTCCTGAAGATGAAGTGAATCTTGTTGAGAAAGAAGGCATTGTCATTTTTGTAAATAAAAAAAATCCAGATGATATTCTAACAAATCAAAAAGATGATGTGTCATCAACGGCAGTATTAAGAGGATATGATATAGATGCACAATTGACCGTTTCAAAAAAAGCTGTTTTTAATATTATTGTGGATGAGCGTTCTGGCGATAATTTAAAAGTATCTGGAACTGGAAACTTTAAGTTTGGTATTTCTGAAAATGGCGATATGTCACTCTCTGGAAAATACGAAGTAGATAGTGGACATTACGAAGTAAGTCTCTATAATTTAGTAAAAAGACATTTTGATATTGCGCAAGGTAGTAGTATTATTTGGCGTGGAAATCCGTTAGAAGCTGACATGGATATTAGAGCTATTTATAAAATAGAAGCTGCTGCATCTGGCCTAATGGCAACCAAACTTACAAGCGAAAGTGCTAATATTACGAGTAAATATCGCCAAAAACTTCCGTTTCTAGTGTATCTTAATTTAAAAGGGCAATTGCTAAAACCTGAAATTTCCTTTAATCTTGATATTCCAAAAGATAATCAAGGAGAACTTGGTGGCGCAGTTTATGCGCAAGTTCAACAACTCAATACACAAGAAGACGAACTTAACAAACAAGTATTTTCGTTATTAGTATTAAATCAATTTTTTCCTTCTGCTACAAACGATGGAAGTTCTGGTGGCTCATTGTCAATTGCGAGAGACAATGCAAATAATGTACTCTCCAACCAACTGAATAATTTTTCAAATAAATTACTAGGAAATTCAGGAATTGAACTGGATTTTGGTTTAAATAGTTATACAGATTACCAAGGAAATGCACCATCTAATAAAACACAATTAGATGTAAATGCTAGAAAACGATTGCTCAATGATAAACTGATTGTAGAAGTTGGAAGTGGCGTTGATATTCAAGAAAATTCGCAAAATGCAGGACAAACTACGCCTTTGGTTGGAACTGTAAACATTCAATATCTTTTTGATGATAATGGAAGATGGCGATTGAAAGCGTATCGTAAAAATGATTTTGAAAATGTTATTGATGGACAAATTATACTCACAGGAATTTCTTTAATATTCAATCAAGAATTCAATAAATTTGAAGAGCTTTTTGCGAAAAAAGTCAAAGAAGAAGTTGCAAAAACAAAAGAAGCAGAAAAGACTAAAAAAGACACATCGAAACAATGAAACTAAACTATTTTATACTGTTATTTTTTGCAGTTATACTATATTCTTGTAGTGTAAAACGTTTTATACCAGAAAATGAAACGTTATACAAAGGTGCGACTTTCAAAATTGATTCCGAAGAAAAAATAAAAGATCAAAAAATCATAGAAGAGGAGCTTCAAGCTATATTGAGACCGCAACCAAATACCTCAAAGTTAGGTTTATTAGCACACTATAAAGTGGAAAACGGTAACCCAGGATTCATCTACCGATTCATAAATAAAAAACTAGGAGAAGATCCTGTATATCAATCTGATGTAGACATAAAAAAAACGGAGAATTTTATTCTCAATAGACTAGAAAACTTAGGTTTCTTCTACAGTAAAGTAACTTCTGAAATTAAAAAGGGAAGCAAAAAAAGTGAAGTTATTTATACTATAGAACTCAAGCAACCTTATGTCATGGAAACGTATCAATTAGAAACTGATACGCTTTCTATTCACAAGGAAATACAAAAAACCTTACCCGAATCTTTCATTAAAAAAGGAGAACGTTTTAATCTGGCAAAGTTTAAAATTGAACGTGAACGAATAGATTTCAATCTTAAATCACAAGGGTATTATAACTTTAATGCCGACTTTTTAATTTTTGAAATTGATACGAATCAATACAAAAACAAACGTTTTGATTTATATCTGCGCTTAAAAAAGAATGTTCCCAAAAAAGCATTGGTAGCGTACAAATTAAATACCATAAATGTATATCCAAATACAACTGTAACTAACAATTACCAACAAGCAGATACGACAACTATTGCAGGTGTAAATTTTATACAAGATACGCTGTTTTTTAAACCAGAACGATTGCGTCCATTTGTGCTCTTTGAAAAAGGACAGTTCTATGACCCAAAGAAATTTAAAGCCACCAGCAGGCGATTATCTTCCATTGGCACGTACAAGTTTGTAAATGTTCAGTTCGAAGAAAAACCTATTTCAGAAAATGATACCATTGGCTATTTAAACACCAGTGTGTATTTATCACCTTTAAATAAACGCGCATTAAGTGCAGAATTGCAAGCAAATGCCAAATCTAATGGCTTTAGTGGACCAGCATTAGCATTGAGTTATACCGATAGAAATCTTTTTAAAGGTGGAGAAGTATTAAAAATAACAGGGAAATTTGGGTATGAAGCGCAATTAGGTGGGAAAGCAAACAATACAGGTTTGAGCAGTACACAACTAGGTTTAACGGCAGATCTTGTTTTTCCTAGATTACTATTCCCAATGGATGTGTCTGGTCAGTTTAAATATAATATTCCTAAAACCAGAATTAGTGCAGGCATTGAATATTTGAACCGAAGCAAACTATACAGTTTAAGTAGTTTCAATACGAGTTTTGGATACCAATGGAATGCAAACGCTTCTACATATCATACCATAAACCCAATTAGTACGAATTTTATAAAATTGACAAATACTACGCCCGAGTTTGAAACTATTTTAAATGATAACCCTTTTCTAAAAAACAGTTTTGAACAACAATTAATTTCTGGATTAACATATAATTTCACGTATAATGAATTAAGTAATGTAAACAAAAAAAATCCTTTTTACTTTAGTTCAAACATAGATATCGCTGGAAACTCTTTAAGTTTATTCAGTTCAAAAAATGATTCAGGCAAAAAAACCATCTTAGGTGTAGAGTTTGCGCAATATGCAAAAATTGATGCAGACGCACGTTTTTACTTTAACTTAGGGAATGAGCAAACTTTAGTCACCAGACTATCTGGAGGTTTTGGATATGCCTATGGGAATTCGGAAGTGCTGCCATTTTCTAGACAATTTTTCTCAGGCGGTCCATACAGTATTCGTGCGTTTAGAACACGATCTATTGGTCCAGGAACGTATGCGCCAGAAAGTACAGACACGAATTCTTACTTTGATCGTTCTGGAGATATAAAATTAGAAGCAAATGTAGAGTATCGTTTTCCGTTATATGCGTATTTCAAAGGCGCACTTTTTGTAGATGCAGGTAATGTATGGTTGCGCAATGAAAATTCAGAATTGCCAGGCGGAAAGTTTACGTCAAACTTTATAAATGAACTTGCCATTGGTGCTGGTTTAGGTGTGCGTGTAGATATTCAAGGTTTTGTTGTGAGGTTAGATTGGGCAGCGCCAGTGCATGCGCCTGTACAAAATGAAACTACAAAATATACATTTGATGCTAGTAACGGAATTTTTAATTTTGCAATTGGCTATCCTTTTTAATTTTGGATGTTGAATACTTTCAGAAACTATTTATGTATATAGATTCTCTAATTCAATCAATTTTTTCCAATATTGATCCTTTTCTCTAGCTTTTCTTATAAACTTCAAAGCTTGCTTTTTATCATCCTTTTTTAAGAAAATCAAAGCATATAATAGTAGTGAATCTGCTTGTAAGTATTTTTTGTTTACATCTAAATAAAGAATACATAAAAAGTATGATTTCAGAGTGTATAAAACACTTGCAATTTTGTATACTTTGTCCTCTTTTTCGCAGTAGCTAAGGATATACATTGCTTGCTCAAAGTCAATAGATTTGCTTGAAGTTTTTAATCTGAGATAATATTTTAAAGCGTGAAGAGGCTTTTTTTTTTAAAGTAACAATCTCCCAATAGCATATGTACTATCGTACTATTATTAGGTTTTGGCAAACTTCTTAATGTGCTGATTGCATCGTCTAATTTTCCACTTTCCATATATAGTTGACTTAATATAATGGTTGTGGCAGTTCTAATTTTTAGATTTTTGGTTTTAAACGTTTTAATCAGATCAAAAACCTGTTCGTTTTTCTTGAAGTACTTTAAAGTTTTAATTTTTTGATACGTTAACCAATCATCAGTTGGATTTTTCTGTAGATAATTAGCTATCAATGCTAAATAGTTCTCTTGTTTTGAGTGAACATGTTCAATGTCTAAACTAATGTGATGTTCTAAATAACAATCTTGATTTAATGCAACTTGGATTCCTTCTTTCGTAAAAAAATCGTCTAATCTTTCATGAATTGGATATTCAAACGTAGCATTCGTTTCTCGTTTAAACAATCGGATGATGGTAACAGGATATTTTACTTGTTTCAAGTCATGTTGCTGTCTGTACATCTCTTTTCTAATAATAGAAAAAGCGTTGGTTTTTGTAGCTTTTAATCTAGCTATGAAATTAGTTTCAAATACAAACCTTTCATCAGCATCAATAATTAAGATCCAATCGCCATTAGCTTTCGATATTGCGAAATTTCTTGAAAAAGAGAAATCATCAATCCATTCTTTAAAATAAATTTTTGAAGTGTAATTTTCAGCAATAGCTATTGTATCATCCGTAGAAAAAGAGTCCAATATAATAATTTCGTCTGCGATTTCTTTTACAGAATCTAGACAAGATTTTATATTAGACGCTTCGTTTTTAGTGAGTATACAAACGGATAAGAACAAAAATTATGAGTGGTAATATGAATCTACATGATTTTGTTCAGCTTCAGAATTTGTTGCGCCTCCGAGTATTTTTGAAGAATCAGAAACTGGATTCTTTTTTATTTTCTTTAATACTGCCGAAGATAAATAATGGAAAATGCTCATATAATTGTGAATTTAAGTTTTCTAAATATACTAAAAACCTGAGTTCGATCTAAAATTTCAGGGTGTTTTTTTGTCTTTTCCGCAGTATAGCAGGGGTTTTTCGTTAAGAATTTTCGAATCCTTGGAGAAAATTTAGAAAAATTCATGCGGTTTTAGTTTTTCCCTAAAAGAAAAACTAAAAATACCTCTGGAAAAGCGCACTTTCTTTTGTTGAAGCCTGTGCTGAACTTGATTCAGTATTCTTTGTGCGAGCAAAGAAAACGAAAATAATGATATGAAAATGACATACTTATTACTTATTGCGAAAATGTGTTCAGAATTTTATTTGAGTAAACTTATGTCGAACTCATGTTAAAAAGAAATGAACTTGTATTTTTTTATTAATGAAGTCTACTCAATGTAATAATTGTAACTACGAGAATACTCAACGGAATTAGCCCAATGAGCATGCCAGTTCCAATAATTTTATACTTAGGAATTCGGGTAAGATAAATGGCAATAATAGGAACAGCGATTAAAGAAACTACTACTGGCAGAACATGATTGAATGTTGAAGTAATCAGCATGCCAAAAAACGGAATACCAAGTGCTAACGCAATGCCAAAAAATATATTAAGTACTTTCAGAAGTATAGTTTAATTTTTTAAAAGTGTAATGCCATCACCAATTTCTAGCAACCATTTCTCAGCCAAACCTGCATTCACTTCTAATACGTACATGGCAGGAATTTCAGAAGGCAATCCGGTTTCGTCTAAAGGTATTGCATTCTCTTGAAAACTTACAATCTTCATCTTCGCATCTAAATAAATAATATCTAAAGGAATCAGCGTATTCTTCATAAAAAAACTTCTAGGAAACTCGGTCGGAAATATAAAAAGCATTCCTTGCGTATCTTTCATCGAAGCACGATGCATTAAGCCTGTTTCGCGTTCATAATCGGTTTCTGCAAGTTCAACGTCAAGTGTAATAATATCTTTTCCACTAGCTTTAGAAAGTGTCAATCGACCTTCTTTTTGAAACGTAATTTCAACCGTTTTTATTTTTTTATTTTGATTTGAATCACAAGAAACAAACGCAATTGTGAAACAAAGAAGGATCAAAAATTTTCTCATGACTTGGCAGTTTCTGGAGTTGTATTGTTCGTTTTTCTAAGCATAAAGTAAAGTCCAACAATTACAAATGGAATACTCAACCATTGTCCTGTACTTAACAACCAGTCTTCACGTGTATCAACTTGCGCTTTCTTCACAAACTCTACAAAGAAACGTATTGTCCATAACAGCACTAAAAACAATCCAAAAAGATAGCCTGGTTTTTCTTTCTTATCGGTTTTCCAATATAAAAACCATAAAATAACAAACAGAATCACGTAGCAAATTGCTTCATATAATTGTGCAGGATGACGAGGTAATGTATCTCCATTCGCTTTAAAAATTACACCAAAATCAGAGTTTGTATACGTTCCGACAATTTCAGAATTAAAGAAGTTTCCTAAGCGTACAAAAGCGCCGCCAATGGCTACAGGAACTACAATTCTATCTAAAATCCATAATAAGCTTTTATATTGATGTTTTCGTCTGTGTAAATACATGGCGAAAATAACTCCGATGGCTCCTCCATGACTTGCCAAACCTGCAAATCCTGTAAATTTATAGCCATTAATAAACCCAAATAAAGCTGCATTCGGATCTTCTTTTATTGGGAGTAAAATTTCTATTAAATGATCTTGGTAATAATGCCAATCATAAAAGATAACAGCGCCTAAACGTGCGCCAAGTAAGGTTGCAATTACGGAATACATGAACAATGAATCCAAATATTCTAACTTAACATTAGCATGTTCATACATTTTTTTCAAGATGTAATATCCTAAACTGAATGCAATGATGAACATTAAGCTGTAATATCTAATTTGAATTGGACCCAAGCTAAATAAAACTTCACTAGGATTCCAAGGGATACTTAAAAAGTGCATATGGAGTTGTTTATAAGGTGTAAATATAGGGAAACGAAACGAAAATCAACGAAAGCAAATCGTAAAGGAATGTTATTTTAGTGAAACTCAATTTTGAAAAGCTTGTGCTGAACTTGATTCAGTATCTAAGACGTATTCAAAGTTGTTGATTGGACTAATCTCGTTGCATAACGAGATTCCAAATTTAGTATATAACCCTTGATCAATTCTTTGAATTTGGTGTCTGATTGGAAATTTAATTCTTCTTTTTATGAAGCTTGTCTGGCACAGGATCGTATCCGCTTCCGCCGAAAGGATTGCAACTAAAAATACGTTTTATGGCTAATTTTCCACCGCGAAATAACCCGTGTTTCTGTAATGCTTCTGCGGTGTAATGTGAACATGTTGGCGTATACCGACATACCGAAGGTGTAAACGGAGAAATTGCCGCTTGGTAAAAACGGATGATTAATAGAAAAGGATATATAAGGATCTTTTTAATAATAATTTAGTTTGAGGTGTTATGCGTTTCTTTTCAGGATGTACTTTCTGTATAAAACAAAAGGCGCAATGAGGAAGAAAATAAAAATTGCAATTACCAATCCGATTAACGAAGAAATCAACGCGCGAGCACTAAAATTTCCTTTGAAAAAATACTTCCAATAATTGGATAATGAATTTGTAGCAAAGGCGTATTGTATAATTCCTACCAGATTGGAAAATTGAATGACAATATTTATCAAAACGATAATTCCACCAACAATTAGTGCAACAATACCAATGTCACTCATGTATTTTTGTGTTTAAATTAGTTGTTATTCAACTGAAAAAGAAGTGCCATCTTTTCCATCTTTCAGTTGAATTCCTAATGCTAATAGTTCATCACGAATTTTGTCTGAAGTAGCAAAATCTTTGTTAGCGCGTGCTTCGTTTCGCAAATTGATTAACAATTCTACAACGCCAGAAAGTGCATCGCCATCATCATCGGAACCGCTTTGTTGCTCTAATCCTAAGATATCAAACACAAACGCATGCATGCTTTCTTTTAGAGAAGCTAAATCTTCTGCTAAAATAGTTTCTTTTCCATCTTTCAACAGATTGATAAACCGTACTGCTTCAAACAAATCGGCAATTAAAATCGGTGTATTAAAATCGTCATTTAATGCGTCATAGCAACCACGTTTCCAAACTGATAAATTAAAAGTAGTTTTGTCGCCAACAGGTTTCAAACCGTATAGCGTTTTTATAGCTTCCATTAACTTGTTGAATCCTTTTTCGGAAGCCAATAAAGCATCATTACTAAAATCAAGAATACTTCTATAATTGGCTTGCATCATAAAAAAACGAGCCACACTTGCGGCAAATCCTTTGGTTAAGTTCTTATTCTTTCCAGAGAAAATTTCTCCAGGAAGAATATTATTTCCAGTAGATTTCGCCATTTTCTTACCATTCAGCGTCAACATATTTGCGTGCATCCAGTAATTTACAGGCGAAGTTCCTTTTGAAGCTTCATTTTGAGCAATTTCACATTCGTGATGTGGAAATTTCAAGTCCATTCCGCCACCGTGAATATCAAATTTATCGCCTAAATATTTTGTACTCATTGCAGTACATTCCAAGTGCCAACCCGGAAAACCTTCACTCCAAGGAGAAGGCCAATGCATGATGTGTTTTTCTTCTGCTTTTTTCCAGAGTGCAAAATCTTGTGGATTTTTTTTATCACTCTGACCATCTAAAGCTCTTGTATTGTGAACTAAGTCTTCTACTTTTCGATTGCTAAGTTTACCGTATTCGTGAGTTTCATTAAACTTTAATACGTCAAAATAGACAGAACCATTTACTTCGTAAGCATATCCTTTTTCAAGAATCGTTTTTACAATTTCGATTTGCTGAATAATGTGTCCTGTTGCAGTTGGTTCAATACTTGGCGGGTGGAAATTAAATTTTTGTAGAATTTCATGAAAGTCAACGGTATAGCGTTGCACAATTTCCATAGGTTCCAGTTCTTCCAAACGTGCTTTTTTAGCAATTCTGTCTTCGCCTTCGTCTGCATCATTCTCTAAATGTCCAACATCTGTAATATTTCGTACATAGCGTACTTTATAGCCTAAATGTGTTAGATATCTAAAAATCATATCAAAAGACATAAACGTACGTACGTTTCCTAAGTGAACATTGCTGTAAACTGTGGGGCCGCACACATACATTCCGACATGACCTTCATTAATAGGTTTAAAAACTTCTTTTTGGTTTGTGAGGGAATTGTATATTTTTAGTTCTTGTTCTTGATATAATTTCATGGTTATTGATGAAAAATTTGGTTGATTAAAATTTGGTATCTAATTTAATATAATCTAGGAATTCTAAGCGCGTTTTCTCATTTTTAAATTTTCCACCAAATTCAGCAGTTACTGTGCTGCTTTCTATATCTCTGATTCCTCGTGAGTTTACACACAAATGTTTTGCATCAATTACACAAGCAACATCTTCTGTTCCAAGTACTTTTTGCAATTCTCTTACTATTTGAATCGTTAAACGTTCTTGTACTTGCGGACGTTTTGCGAAATAGTCAACCACACGATTCATTTTAGAGAGTCCTACAACAGTACCTTTTGAAATATATCCAATGTGTGCTCTTCCTACAATTGGAAGCAAATGGTGTTCACAAGTAGAGTAGACGGTAATGTTTTTCTCCACCAACATTTCATTGTACTTATATTTATTCTCAAAAGTGGATGCTTTTGGTTTTTTATCTGGACGCAATCCGCCAAAAATTTCTTCTACAAACATTTTAGCAACTCTGTTTGGCGTTCCTTTGAGGCTGTCGTCAGTCATGTCTAAGCCTAGTGTTTGCATAATATGCGCTACATCTTTTTTGATGCTCACTATTTTTTCTTTGTCACTCAAATCAAAAGCGTCTTTGCGTAATGGAGTATCGTAAGAAGTCATGATATGATCGTCTCCTATGGCTTGTATTTCTTCTTCAAGCGCTTTATCTATTTTCATCTATTCAGTATTTCTTTACGTATAAAAAATGTAGTACAAGTAATCAATAATATATAAGATTTGAAACTTTGCAATATGAAAGGTTCATTGCACATTTTTTTTCAAAATTTAACAAGACAACAAAGATAATTAATTATTGAATATGATTTGGCGGAACGTGCCGTAAATAAATGTGTTAAAGAATTATATATATCATAAAATTTTCTTAATTTCCCGCAACTCAAAATAAATTTTTTAACACAATGTCGGGTTTTCATAGGTGTTGTTGTTATATATAATGTAAAGAAGATGGAGTGTTTTTACCAATATCGTAACCACTTCATTTTAAATTAATAACGTTAGAATTCAATCATTACAATTATGCGTAAAATCTATGTATGTATGACGTTCTTATTTTTAGGATTGTGTATAAATGCACAAACTAAGAATGATCACTACAATTTTAAAGAGCAGCAAGTCGATACTTTTATCAACGAAGTGTATGGCGATCAGGCTCAGAAAGTAATCTTTTCCAATAAAAATCTTTACGAGGCTTTCAAAAAGTTAATTCTTCAACGAATGAAAATCGTAAAACAGTCCGAAATTCAAGGAAAAAAAGTTCCAAAAATTACAGATCAAGGAATGTTAAACACATATAATAGTGCATTGCGACACGATGCTGCTTTTAACATTAACAATTTCAATCCTTTAAAATATAAGTTAGCATTTTTTGATATAGCTTCTGTTAGAATTTATCAAATTGATAATACAGACTATATTTTGATCATACAACCACAACCTAAACTTCAAAACTAAAACATAGAGATGAAAAAATTAGTTCTCTTACTTCTTATAGCACCACTATTTTGTTTCGCACAAAATGTCATCATTGAAAATGGTACCTTTAATATATGTCAAGGTACATTTTTAGATACTGGCGGCGGCGGCGCAGGACAATATTCAAACGACGAAAACTTTGTAATGACCATATGTCCTGATAATGCAGGAGATAAGGTTCAATTGGTATTTACATCATTTGGATTGCAAGACATGAGTGACTTCATGAATATCTACGACGGCGATGATACCACGGCACCGCAATTTGGAGCATTTACTGGAACAGTAAGTCCGGGAACTGTAATTGCAACAAATTCAAACACTTCAGGTTGTATTACTATAGAATTTATTTCGGATGCAGCAGGTGTAAACATTGGTTGGGCGGCAGATATTTCATGTGTGACGCCTTGTCAAACAATTAATTCACAAATAGATTCTTCAATTCCTGCGGCAGACACAAATGATATCATTGAACTATGTCAAGGAGATTCCGTTACTTTTAACGGAAGTGGTACTTTTACATCAGATGGTACAGGCGCACAATATCAATGGGATTTTGGCGATGGTACATCTGAAATGGGACAAGTAGTAACACACACATATCCAGATGCAGGAGCATACATTGTAAACTTAAATATTACAGATACAAACAATTGTACCAATGATAACCTTATAAATCAAATAGTACGAGTTTCGACAACACCAAGTTTTGCTGGAACTCAAGCAACGGATGATTTTATTTGTTTTGGTGATAATACAACAATTTCAGGAGTCGTAACACCGACACCATATATTGTACAATGTACACCTCCAGTAAGTGGACAGACTTTTTTACCAGATGGAAACGGAGTTTCGTATGAAACATCAGTTGTGGTAGATTGTTTTGATTCAGGACAAACGTTAACAGCAGGAGCTGAATTATTTCGAATATGTTTAAACATTGAGCATTCATACTCTGGAGATTTAGATATTATTATTATAAGTCCAAATGGGCAAGAAGCAGATTTATTTTTACAATCGGGTAGTGGAACTTATTTTGGTGGTGCTAATGATGATAATGGTACAGCTCCAGGAGTAGGAGCAGATTATTGTTTTTCATTAGCAGGAACTCAAGTACTTGCCGCAGGCGCACCTACAGTTACTGCAGGATCAAATCCTCCAGGAAATTCATGGCAGCCAGGAACATATTTGCCAATAGATGGAAATGGTTTTGATGATCTTATTGGAAGTCCATTAAATGGAAGTTGGACAATAAGAGTTACAGATAATATAGGTATTGATAACGGCTATATTTTTAGTTGGGGATTAGATTTTGATCCTTCTATTTTACCAGCAGATGAATCATTTACACCTGTAATTGATTCAGAAATGTGGCTACCAGATGCATCTATTACAGATACAACAGGAAACGTAATTACAGTGCAACCAACAACGCCAGGGCAACACTGTTACACATATGAAGCAGTAGATGATTTAGGATGTACATACACAGAAACAGTTTGTATTGATGTAGCTCTAGAAATTAACAATGCACCAGCTTCAAACTTATCTGTATGTTCTAACAATGCTACAGAAATATTTGATTTAACTGTAAATACAGCACAAGTATTAGCACCAATTGCAGATACTACTGATATGGAAGTTACCTATCATCTATCGCAAGCGGATGCAGATGCAGGAACAGGAGCTTTAACACTTGCACAAGCACAAGCATATTCGGGAACTAATGGAGAAGTTATTTTTATAAGAATATCTTACACAGGAACAACTGCTGTTGATTGTTTTCAAACAGAATCGTTCACATTAAACATAGGAAATACAACGGCGAATGTAGTGCCAGATTTAGTAGCATGTGACATTGGAAATGATGGTTTAGAAGAATTTGACTTATGTTCGCAATCTGCTTTAGCATTAGGAACACAAGATCCTGCTGACTATACGGTTTCATATCATGATACACAAGCTGATGCAGATGCAAACCTGAATCCACTTCCATGTTTACATACAAATACAACAGCACCAATTGATGATATTTATATCAGAGTTCAAGATAACAACAGTGCTACCTGTTTTGCGGTAACATCTTTTGACTTAATCTTAAATCCTGAGCCAACACTAACTACAGCACCAGATATGGTTGTTTGTGATGATGCTTCTAATGATGGCGTAGAAACATTTGATTTAGATTCACAACTTCCCACTATATTAGGAGCGCAAAATCCTGCTGACTTTACCATAAGTTATCACGGAAGTACTGCAGACGCAAACGCAAATGCAAATCCTTTACCTTCAATGTACCCGAATATGAGTCCTTCGGACCTAATTGTAGTGAGAGTACAAAATAATGCAACAAGTTGTGTGTCTACAACGCAATTTAACGTAGTAGTTGACGTGTTGCCAATAGCAAATGTGGTTGCGGATATTACCGTTTGTGATGATGATACTAATGACGGAACAGCAATATTTGACTTTGTAGCACAAGAAACTGCAGTATTAGGAACACAAAATGCTGCCTTATATACAATTACATATCACGCTTCACAAGCAGATGCTGATTCAGGAGCAAACCCTTTAGCAGTTCCATACTCAAATACAAATCCTTGTGAACAAATTTATGTACGTATAGCAAACACTACAAATGCTACATGTTTTGATACTACGAATTTCGAAATCTGTGTAGATTATCAACCAACTGCTGCGCAACCCGCAGATATGATTGTGTGTGATGATGCTTCTAATGACGGAACTGAAACATTTGATTTCACAATGCAAATTCCAGCAATCAGTGGAGCACAAGATCCTTTGCTGATAGATGTAAACTTCCATGCTACACAAGCAGATGCAGATACAAACACAAATCCATTACCAACAACGTATACAAATACGAATCCAACAGAAACAATATATGTAAGCGTTACAAGTTCCGATGCAACAAATATATGTGCTGCAACAACGAGTTTCCAAATAACTGTCAATCCATTACCAATTCCGGTAATACCAACAATGTTACAAGAATGTGATGATGATGGCGACGGATTTGCTCCTTTTACATTAACAGATGCTGATGCAGAAATCCTAGCGGGACAAACTTCTACGGATGCAATGGCAATTACCTATTACGAAACGCCAGGCGAAGCACAAACTGGAGTCGGAACAGCACTTGCTTCTCCGTATACCAATACAACGATAAACATGCAAACGGTGCATATTCGTATCGTAAATACGGTTACAGGTTGTGCCAATACTTCTACTTTAGACTTGCAAGTAAATCCAAGTATCACGGCTAACACACCAACACCGTATAGCGTATGTGATGATTCTGACGGAAATGATACCAATGGACTTGGAACTTTTGACTTGTCAACCAAAGATGCTGAAATATTAGGAGCTTTGGCAGGAACTGCTACGGTAACCTATTATGAAGATGAGACAGTAGCGCAAGCTGGCGTTGCAGGAACAGAAATAGTAGGTTTATACACAACAACAACACCTTCATTACAAATTATTTATGCACGTGTAGAAGATAATATAACAGGTTGTTTTGATGTTGTAGAAGTAACACTTATTGTAGATCCACTTCCAAACCTAGATAACATTCCACCAATGATTGCGTGTGATTTTAACAATCCAGGCGACATGATGGAAATGTTTGATTTAACGATGCATACCACTACTGTGGAAAACGGACAAGTTGGCTTAACCATTACGTATCATTTGACAGAAATAGACGCAGATACAAATATGGGTGCTGTTACCAATGTAAATGGTACAGACGGGCAACTTATTTGGGTTCGCGCGGTAAATCCACTTGGATGTGTGCAAGTAGGAAACTTTGAATTGCAAGTTCCGCCGTTGCCAGTAGTAGTAACACCTACTACGTTAGAAGCGTGTGACGATGAAACAGCAGACGGAATAGCACCAACAGATTTGACGGTTAAAAATGATGAAATTACAGCTTCTAATCCAGACTTAAATGTATCCTATCACTTAACGCAAGGCGATGCAGATGGCGATGTCAATGCGCTTGTAATGCCTTATGAAAATACAGCTACACCAACTACATATACTGTTTTTGTTCGTGTAGAAGATATCAATACTGGTTGTCATAATACCACACAACTTACCGTAAACATCAATGATACGCCTGCGGTTTTTCCAGCAACACCTTTAGAATACTGCGACACAGACAACGATGGTTTCGGAATCTTTAACATTCGAAGTACAGAAAGTGAAGTTACAGGCGGCGTCATTCCAGGTCAGGTAACAGTTACTTACCACGAAACTCCAGAAGATGCAGACAATGATGTGAATCCACTTGCTGATACATATACAAATATCAACGCATACAATCAAACAATTTATGTTCGTGTAGAAAATGTAATTACAGGTTGTTTCAATGTAGTTCCACTTGCTTTAATCGTGCATGATTCTCCAGAAATTGCTGGGTTAGACGCGGTAAGTTTATCAGAATGTGATGACGCTTCCGCAGATGATATTGCGCAGTTCGACCTCACCCAAAGTGAAACAGACATTCTAAATGGAGAAGATCCAACAACGCATACGGTTCGCTATTATAATACCCAAGCAAACGCTATTGCGGGAACTGTCGCAGGAGAAATTAACAACACAAACGCTTACAGCAACATTCCACCAAGTCCACAAATCATTTGGGTTCGTGTGGAAGATATGGCGACAGATTGTTTTAGTATTACAAATCTAACACTGATTGTAAACGAGCTTCCAGTACTGACGCAACTTGCAGGATTAGAAACGTGTGATGCGATTTCTTTAAACAACGGAATTGAAGTTTTTGATTTAACTTCATTAGCAGAACAATTACTCAACAACGTTCCTGGAATCAGCTTGCAATACTATGCAAACATGGCTGATTTAACCAACGATGCGCCAATTGCTACGCCAACCATGTATAGCAATACAGAAATTGGCGTACAAACCATTTTTGTAAAAGCGACGAACGATACTACAGGCTGTGAAAACACAATTACTTTTGATCTTAGAGTAAATCCACTGCCAAGTCCAACACTAAATCCAAGTGGAATGCTAGACGCAGAAACGTGTGATGATGACAATGATGGTTTTACTGCTTTTGATTTAGATGCATTAATCAATGACATTATCAACAACGAACCAGATGTGGTGTACACTTTTCATGAAACAGAAGCTGACGCGAACAATAACTTAAACGTTTTACCGAGTCCATATACAAACATTGTCATGGATAGTCAAACGATTTATGTCTTGGCGACTAATACCGTTACTGGCTGTTTCACGGTAACTCCATTGCAATTAAATGTAATTCCAATTCCGGTATTGCCATTAAATATTACAGACTTAGAAGAATGTGATGATGCAAACAGTTTAGATGGTTTTGCAATGTTCGATCTTACCGAAACTCAAACAGAAATCTACGGAACACAAACGCCAGGAAACTTCACGCTAAGCTATCACGAAACTGAACAAGATGCCATTGATGATGTTTCACCAATTGTAAACCTTACAAACTATACAAACACAGTAGTCAATCAACAAACCATTTGGGTACGATTAGAAGACAATGCAACGGATTGTTACGCAATTGAAAGTTTTGATATCATTGTAGTTGGTCCTCCAGTACTTGTACAACCAACAGCTTTTTCATTGTGTGATGATGAATTAAGCGGCGATGAAAGTGATGAAATTTCAACCTTCGATCTTACTGAAAAATACATCGAAATCACAGGTGGTAATACGAGTTTAACTCTTACCTATTATGCAAATCAAGCAGACTTAAACAGTGATACACCAATTGCAGATCCAACAGCGTATCAAAACGTAACGAATCCGCAAGTGATTTACATTCAAGCAGCCAATTCGGCAGGATGTACCACAGATATTACCATGACACTTCGTGTACTTCCAATTCCAACGCCAAACACAACGCCAACAATCTTAGAAGCGTGTGATGACGACAGCGATGGAGATGCAACTAACGGAATGCTTATTTTCGATTTAACTCAATCAGAAGATGAAATTGTAGACAATGAAAGTAATGTGAGCGTAAGTTACCACACAACGGTTGAAGATGCGAATGATGACATCAATCCAATTGCTAATCCAATGATGTACAATGTGGACATGGCAACAGCCAATGCAAACGGACAAGTCATTATCTATGTGCGAGTAGAAAGTGATATTCAGATTGATAGCAACATGCTTCCATGTTATAAAGTGGTAGAATTACCAGTTGTGGTAAATCCACTTCCAGTGCTAACAGATATTGCTTTTACCTATGTATTTTGTGAATATGACAATGATAATGTAGGTCAATTTGATTGGGATGTTGTTACAGCTTCGCTAGATTTATTAACAACTCCGCAAGATGTAGCAGACTTTACAGTAACCTATCATCCAACTGTGGCAGATGCTTTAGCTGGAACAGGCGCATTAGCCAACGGATTTGAAAACACAACCGATCCACAAACGGTTTTCATTCGCGTAGTAAATACAACTACAGGATGTGTAAACACCAATAACATTGCAAGTTTGGAGCTCAGTGTAGAACCAATTCCAACGGCAACTGCGCCACCAACCTATGAACTTTGTGCAACAGATCAGGCAGATCAAGATACCGCCGTATTTGATTTAACTTCGCTTGATGCTACAATCATAAACGGGCAAATGGACATGGCAGTAGCGTATTATGAAAATATGGTAGATGCAGACGCAGATATCAATGCAATTGCAAATGCAACGAGTTATACAAACACTTCAAATCCGCAAACACTATTTGCGAGAGTGAGACAAACGATTACTGGTTGTTTATCCGATCCAATACTAGTAATGTTACAAGTAAATCCATTACCAGTATTTAGCTTGCCAGCAGATGATATTCTGTGTGTAGATGCAACTACAGGATTGGCAACAGAAATCAGAACAATAGGTTCAGACTTTGGCGCAGGATTCACGTATCAGTGGACAACACCAAGTGGGACTTCCGCAAACGCAACAGTTACTGTAGATCAAGCAGGAACGTATAGCGTAATTGTAACTGACGGAAACAACGCAACCAATTGTACTTTTGATGATAGTGTAACGTATCAGGCGTCATCAGCACCAAGTATACTAGACATACAAGTTACCACACCAGCTTTTGCAGATACACACAATGTTGTTGCAACCGCTAGTGGCGGATCAGGTAGTTACGAATATCAATTAGATGACGGCGATTGGCAACTAGATGGAACATTCCTAGACTTACAACCAGGCGAACATACCGTAACAGTTAGAGACAATAACGGTTGTGGCGAACTTGTAAGAACATTCGAGCTAATCGACTTTATGCAATTCTTTACACCAAACGGAGATGAATACCATCCGACATGGAATATAATTGGACTCAGAAATCAACCAGGTGCGAGGATTTACATCTTTGACAGATATGGAAAACTTCTCAAGCAAATAAGTCCAGCAGGACAAGGTTGGGACGGAACGTACAACGGAACACCAATGCCATCAGCTGATTATTGGTTCAAAGTAGAATATGTAGATCCGTTTGATGGTTCGCCAAAAGAATTCATCAATCATTTTACATTGAAGAGATAATTTAGCATATTTGTTTTATATAATCGTAAGACAATGATTTTAACAAAAAACATAAATAGGACAAGTAATTTTATATCAATATTCTTTGCCCTATTTTGCTTTCAACTAAATGCACAACTAATGCCAACTTTGATTGGAAGTGCAAATGATATTGGAGGTGATTGCTTTGAAATTACAGAAAATGTAAACTTTCAGTCTGGAGCCGTTTGGTATGGTGCACCAATTGATATGACGAATGATTTCATCATTGAATTCAGAGGTTTTTTCGGTACAAATGATGCAAATGGAGCAGACGGAATTACATTCATTCTAAAAAATACAGCAACACCCGAAATTGGGAATCCTGGTGGAGGAATGGGCTACGAAGGTATTAATAACTCATTAGCTGTCGAATTTGATACTTGGCAAAACAATGATTTAGGCGATCCGTTTTTGGATCATCTTGCTATTGTAAGCAACGGTAATAATAATCATAATTTAGGAACAAACTTAGCAGGACCAATTCAAGCTTCAGCGACATCAGGAAATATTGAAGATGGCGCAGAACATATCATTCGAATAGAATGGACAGCTTTAACAACTACCATAGATGTATATTTTGATTGTGCACTACGCCTTTCCTATTCAGGAGATATTGTAAATACTCTTTTTTCTGGAAATACAAATGCATTCTTCGGATTTACAGGATCTACTGGCGGCTCAACAAATTTACAACGTGTTTGTTTTGATTATGTTTCTTTTGCAAATATATTATCTCTTGACGATCAATCAATCTGCGAAGGCGAAACTGTTAACACAATCGATGCTACAATTACAGGCGCTACGTCATACACTTGGATTCCAGTTACAGGAGTTAGTAATCCAATAATTCCAAATCCAACATTTACACCTACTACAACAACGACATACACAGTAAACATTGCGAATAGTTGTGCCGAAATCATACAGGAAAGTTTCACTATTACAGTCAATCCAATACCTACGGCAAATACAATTGCTGATTTTTCTGTTTGTGATGATGCTTCAAATGATGGAATAGAAATGTTTGATTTTACAACTTTAGACGCAACGGTTTTAGGAACACAAGATCCCACAATGTTTACGGTAACCTATCATGTAAGTCAAACAAATGCTGATGCTGACATAAACGCATTAACTTTTCCATATACAAACACAGCGCAATGTGAGCAAATATTTGTTCGAGTTGAAAACAATTCAAACACAACATGTTACGACACTACAAATTTTGAAATATGTATAAACAATCAGCCAATTGCGAACCAACCAAATGACATGAATTCTTGCGATTCAGATGGAAATGGAACGGAAGATTACGACTTTACAACACAACTTTCAGACATACTCGGAACACAAAATGCTGCCGATTTCAACATCACTTTTCATGCAAATAATACAGATGCTACCAATGATATGAATCCGTTGCCAACAATGTATACGGGAACTAATGGAGAAACGATTTTTGTTCGAATCGAAAGTACACTAACTAACAATGATTGTTTTGCAATTACGTCTTTTCAAATACTCTTTGAAGCGTCACCAATAGCAAATACAATTGCTGATTTTTCTGTCTGTGATGACATTTCAAATGATGGAACAGAAATGTTTGATTTTACAACCTTAGATGCAACGGTTTTAGGAACGCAAGATCCCACAATGTTTACGGTAACGTATCATTTAAGCCAAACAAATGCTGATGCTGGCATAAACGCGTTAACTTTTCCGTATACGAATACCGCGCAATGCGAGCAAATATTTGTTCGAATAGAAAACAATTCAAACACAACATGTTACGACACTACAAATTTTGAAATCTGTGTAAACTATCAACCAATTGCGAACCAACCAAATGATATGAATTCTTGCGATTCAGATGGAAATGGAACGGAAGAATATGACTTTACAACACAACTTTCAGACATACTTGGAGCACAAAATGCTGCCGATTTCAACATCACATTTCATGCAAGCAATACAGATGCTACCAATGATATAAATCCGTTGCCAACAATGTACACGGGAAATAATGGGGAAACAATTTTTGTTCGAATCGAAAGTACACTAACTAACAATGATTGTTTTGCAATTACGTCTTTTCAAATACTCTTTGAAGCGTCACCAATAGCAAATACAATTGCTGATTTTTCTGTTTGTGATGATGCTTCAAATGATGGAATAGAAATGTTTGATTTCACAACTTTAGACGCTACGGTTTTAGGAACGCAAGATCCCACAATGTTTATGGTAACCTATCATGTAAGTCAAACAAATGCTGATGCTGACATAAACGCATTAACTTTTCCATATACAAACACAGCGCAATGTGAGCAAATATTTGTTCGAGTTGAAAACAATTCAAACACAACATGTTACGACACTACAAATTTTGAAATCTGTGTGAATAATCAGCCAATTGCAAATCAACCAGATGATATGTTTGCATGCGACTTTGATAATAACGGAATGGAAATTTTCGACTTGTCTACGCAAGAATCCACAATACTTGATACACAAAATCCTGCCGATTTGAACATTACTTTTCATGCCAATCAAATGGATGCTAGCAATGATGTAAATCCGTTGGCTACTATGTATAATGGTTCAAATGGAGAAACAATGTTTGTTCGAATCGAAAGTACAGAAACTGGAAACACGTGTAGTGCTACAACTTCTTTTGATTTATTATTTGATAATCCTCCGGTTGTAAATATGCCTAGTGATTTAATTGTCTGTGACGATGAAACTTCAGATGGTTTTACGGCAATTGATTTAAATGTAAGAAGTGCTGAAATTGTAAACAATCAACCTGGATTTTCTGTTCAATATTATTTGACTTTGGCTGACGCCGAAAATGACACGAATCCATTGGCTGTTCCATACACAAACACGAGTAATCCGCAAACGGTATTTGTGCGCGTTGAAACTGGAAACTCAGGCTGTTACGAAACTACGACCTTAAACCTCTCAGTTACAGATGCGCCAACAGTTTTTCCTGCAACGCCTTTAGAATACTGCGACACAGACAACGACGGCTTCGGAATTTTCAATATTAGAGATTCTGAAAATGAAATTACTGGCGGAATGCAAATGGACATTGCTGTCACCTACCACGAAACACCAGAAGATGCAGACAACAATGTAAACTCATTACCAGATACGTACACCAATATCAACGCTTACAATCAAACGATTTATGTGCGTGTAGAGAATGTCCTTACGGGATGTTTCAATGTAGTTCCACTTGCTTTAATCGTGCATGATTCTCCAGAAATTGCTGGGTTAGACGCGGTAAGTCTTTCAGAATGTGATGACGCTTCCGCAGATGATATTGCGCAGTTCGATCTCACCCAAAGTGAAACAGACATTCTAAACGGAGAAGATCCAACAACGCATACAGTTCGCTATTACAATACCCAAGCAAACGCTATTGCGGGAACTGTCGCAGGAGAAATTAACAATACAAATGCTTACAGCAACATTCCACCAAGTCCACAAATCATTTGGGTTCGTGTGGAAGATATGGCAACAGATTGTTTCAGTATTACGAATTTGACTTTAATTGTAAACGAACTTCCTGTACTGACGCAACTCGCAGGATTAGAAACGTGTGATGCGATTTCTTTAAACAACGGAATTGAAGTTTTTGATTTAACTTCATTAGCAGAACAATTACTAAACAACGTTCCAGGAATCAGCTTGCAATACTATGCAAACATGGCTGACTTGACAAGCGATACACCAATAGCCGACCCAACAATGTATAGCAATACAGAAATTGGCGTACAAACCATTTTTGTAAAAGCAACGAACGACACTACAGGCTGTGAAAACACAATTACTTTTGATCTTAGAGTGAATCCATTACCAAGTCCAACACTAAATCCAAGTGGAATGCTAGACGCAGAAACGTGTGATGATGACAATGATGGTTTTACTGCTTTTGATTTAGATGCATTAATCAATGACATTATCAACAACGAACCAGATGTGGTGTACACTTTTCATGAAACAGAAGCTGACGCGAACAATAACTTAAACGTTTTACCGAGTCCATATACAAACATTGTCATGGATAGTCAAACGATTTATGTCTTGGCGACTAATACCGTTACTGGCTGTTTCACGGTAACTCCATTGCAATTAAATGTCATTCCAATTCCAGTATTGCCATTAAATATTACAGACTTAGAAGAATGTGACGATGCAGACAATTTAGATGGTTTTGCAATGTTCGATCTTACCGAAACTCAAACAGAAATCTACGGAACACAAACGCCAGGGAACTTCACGCTAAGCTATCACGAAACTGAACAAGATGCCATTGATGATGTTTCGCCAATTGTAAATCTTACCAATTACACAAATACCACAATCAATCAACAAACAATTTGGGTACGATTAGAAGACAATGCAACGGATTGTTACGCCATTGAAGACTTCGATATCATTGTAGTTGGTCCTCCAGTACTTGTGCAACCAACAGCATTTTCACTTTGTGATGATGAGTTAAGCGGCGATGAAAGTGATGAAATTTCAACCTTCGATCTTACTGAAAAATATATTGAAATCACAGGTGGAAATACGAGTTTAACACTTACCTATTACGCAAACCAAGCAGACTTAAACAGTAATACGCCAATAACAGATCCAACAGCGTATCAAAACGTTGTGAATCCGCAAGTGATTTATATCCGTGCAACAAACGCCGCAGGATGTACCACAGATATTACAATGACACTTCGTGTACTTCCAATTCCAACACCAAACACAACGCCAACAATCTTAGAAGCGTGTGATGACGACAGCGATGGAGATGCAACTAACGGAATGCTTATTTTCGATTTAACTCAATCAGAAGATGAAATTGTAGACAATGAAAGTAATGTGAGCGTAAGTTACCACACAACGGTTGAAGATGCGAATGATGACATCAATCCAATTGCTAATCCAATGATGTACAATGTGGACATGGCAACAGCCAATGCAAACGGACAAGTCATTATCTATGTGCGAGTAGAAAGTGATATTCAGATTGATAGCAACATGCTTCCATGTTATAAAGTGGTAGAATTACCAGTTGTGGTAAATCCACTTCCAGTGCTAACAGATATTGCTTTTACCTATGTATTTTGTGAATATGACAATGATAATGTAGGTCAATTTGATTGGGATGTTGTGACAGCTTCGCTAGATTTACTAACAACTCCACAAGATGTAGCTGATTTTACAGTAACCTATCATCCAACTGTGACAGATGCATTAGCTGGAACAGCGGCTTTAGCCAACGGATTTGAAAACACAACCGATCCACAAACGGTATTTATCCGAGTAGTAAACGATACCACAGGTTGTGTAAACACCAATAACATTGCAAGTTTGGAACTCAGTGTAGAACCAATTCCGACAGCAACTGCGCCACCAACGTATGAATTATGTGCGACAGATCAGGCAGATCAAGATACAGCCGTATTTGATTTAACTTCGCTTGATGCTACAATCATAAACGGGCAAATGGACATGGCAGTAGCGTATTATGAAAACATGGCAGATGCCGATGCAGACAGCAACGCAATTGCAAATGCAACGAGTTATACAAACACTTCAAACCCGCAAACATTATTTGCGAGAGTTCGTCAAACCATTACTGGTTGTTTATCAGATCCAGTAATCGTGATGTTACAAGTAAATCCATTGCCAGTATTTAGCTTGCCAGCAGATGATATTCTGTGTGTCAATGCAGATACAGGAATCGCAACAGACATCAGAACTATTGGTTCAGACTTTGGCGCAGGATTCACCTATCAGTGGACAACACCAAGTGGAACATCGACAAACGCAACCGTTACCGTAGATCAAGCAGGAACGTATAGCGTAATTGTGACCGATGGAAACAATGCAACCAATTGTACTTTTGATGATAGTGTAAGTTATCAAGCATCATCGTCGCCAAGTATTTTAGACATACAAGTTACAACACCAGCTTTTGCAGATACGCATAATGTAGTAGCAACCGCAAGTGGCGGTTCAGGAAGTTACGAATATCAGTTGGATGATGGAGATTGGCAAGTAGATGGAACATTCTTAGACCTTCAGCCAGGTGAACATACCGTAACTGTTAGAGACACCAACGGTTGTGGAGAACTTGTAAGAACTTTTGAGTTAATCGACTTTATGCAATTCTTCACTCCAAACGGAGATGAATACCATCCGACATGGAATATTATCGGACTTCGTAATCAGCCAGGTGCACGAATTTACATCTTTGACAGATATGGAAAACTTCTCAAACAAATAAGTCCAGCAGGACAAGGTTGGGACGGAACCTACAACGGAACGCCAATGCCATCAGCGGATTATTGGTTTAAAGTAGAATATGTAGATCCATTTAGTGGAACGCTAAAAGAATTTATTAATCATTTTAGTTTGAAGAGGTAAATTATTAAACAACTTAGAAATACAAAAACCGAAAGATATAAAATTCTTCAGTTTTTTGTAAAAATATTATAAAATTCAGCAACAATAAAGAGGAGTTCTCTTATGTTTTCTGTTAAAAAACACAAGATTAATATCCTTATTAATATATTTGACACAATTATACCTAAGAACTAACCATAAACCACACTTTATGAGGGCTAAAATACTACTTATTTTACTGTTATTTATAGGGCTGCAAGCATACTCGCAGTCAATTACCGTAGACAATACGTACACTCCTGAGCAGTTAGTCGTAGGCGTTTTATTTCAGGATGTTTGTGGAAATGAGCCTGGAAATATTAGAGTAACAAACCATAGTGGAGCAGATAATTTAGCAGGCGAACAAAATGGTGCTAACTTGGGTTTTGAGAGTTATGGTTATTTCAATTCAGGAACTGCAGCTTTTCCATTCTCAGAAGGAATCATATTAAGTAGTTCTAGTTTACTTCCTATTGCTGACAATAGCGGTGCAAACTTAAGTTTTGGGGGAACAAGTTGGGCAGGTGATCCGGATTTACAAGTACTTATTGGTGGTGGTAGTAATGTTTTTAATGCTACTGCTATTGAATTTGAATTTGTTCCTTTATCGGATCGAATTAGTTTTAGGTATATATTAGCATCAGAAGAATACACAACTAGTGCAAATTATCCGTGTGATTTTGCCGATACATTTGCGTTTATATTAAGTGGTCCTGGAATTTCAAATTCTAACCTTTACGATCACGATGCAAATCCAGCAACAGCTGAACTTAACTTAGATTTAGGAGGAAAAAATATTGCATTACTTCCAAACTCAAATATTCCAGCAAGTATAACAAACATTCATACGTTTACTTGTGGTCCTGGACTTGGACAATTTGCCTTTCCAGAATATTACGATACAGCTGGAAGTAATAATGGATCGACTGAATTTGATGGGCAAACCGTTTCTTTAGTAGCCCAATCTGAGGTAATTCCAGGAGAAACATACACCATAAAATTAGTAATATCTGACTATATAGATTCTTCATTTGACTCCGCAGTATTTCTTGAAGGAGGAAGTTTTGATATTGGAGCTTTAGATTTAGGTTTAGATAGATTAATCACAGCAGGAAACCCAGTTTGTGAAGGAGAAACAATCACTTTAAATGCAGAATCGCCTGTAACTACAGCAACATATACATGGTTTATGGATACTGTTGAACTTGTAGGAGAAACAGGGCCAACACTAGATATCACAACATCAGCTATATATTCGGTAAATGTTGCAGTTTCTACAAACTGTAGTATAGATGACAGTGTTGTCATAGAATATGCTCCTGTGCCTATTGCAAATCAACCCAATAACCTGCTAGAATGTGCTCCAGATGGTGTTACGAATGTTGAATTCGACTTGTCGTTAGTGAATAATGATGTGTTACTTACGCAAGATTCAACAATGTTCAATATCTCATACTACAATACACTTGACGATGCAGAAATGGACATAAATCCATTGCCAACACTATACACGAACGCAGGAAATCCTGAAACTGTATTTGTGAGAATAGAAGATTCATCAGGAATGTGTTTTGCAACTACAAATTTTGACTTAGAAGTATACACGTTAGCTGTTGCAAACCCTGTTGCAGATGTAATTATATGTGATGATGATACGAATGATGATGTCGCAAACTTTACACTTACTGACTATGATGTTCAAGTATTGGGGACACAAGATCCTACTCAGTTTACAATAACCTATCATGCATCAATGGATGATGCGCTGAACAATGTAAGTCCATTACCAATAGCATTTACAAACACTACAAATCCTCAAACAATATATGTGAGGATAGAAAATAATGACAATACAAATTGTAATGATACAACTCAATTTGACATTCAACTCAATACACAGCCTATCGCGAATCAGCCTTCAAACATTGCAGCTTGTGATGATAATGGAGATACTTTTGAAGATTTTGACTTTACATTACAAGAACCTTCAATATTAGATACACAAAATCCTGCCGATTTCAATATTACTTTTCATTCCAGTCAAACTGATGCTAACGATGATATGAATCCATTGCCTACAACGTATGCAGGAAGCGATTCAGAAGTAATCTTTGTTCGAATTGAAAGCACAGAAGTAGGAAACGATTGTTTCGCCACGACAAGTTTTACGTTGGCGGTCAATCCATTGCCAGTTGCAGTAACGCCAACGATGTTGCAAGAATGTGATGATGATACTGATGGTTTCTTTCCTTTTACATTAACAGATGCTGATGCAGAAATCCTAGCGGGACAAACTTCTACGGACGCAATGGCAATTACTTATTACGAAACGCCAGGCGAAGCACAAACTGGAGTCGGAACAGCACTTACTTCTCCGTATACCAATACAACTGCGTTTATGCAAACGGTGCATATTCGTATCGTAAATACAGTTACAGGTTGTGTAAACACGTCTACTTTAGATTTACAAGTAAATCCAAGTATCACGGCTAACACACCAACACCGTATAGCGTATGTGATGATTCTGACGGAAATGATACCAATGGACTTGGAACTTTTGACTTGTCAACCAAAGATGCTGAAATATTAGGTGCTTTGGCAGGAACTGCTACGGTAACGTATTACGAAGATGAGACAGTAGCGCAAGCTGGCGTTGCAGGAACAGAAATAGTAGGTTTATACACAACAACAACTCCTTCATTACAAATTATTTATGCACGTGTAGAAGATAATATAACAGGTTGTTTTGATGTTGTAGAAGTAACACTTATTGTAGATCCACTTCCAAACCTAGATAACATTCCACCAATGATTGCGTGTGATTTTAACAATCCAGGTGACATGATGGAAATGTTTGATTTAACGATGCATACCACTACTGTGGAAAACGGACAAGTTGGCTTAACCATTACGTATCATTTGACAGAAATAGACGCAGATACAAATATGGGTGCTGTTACCAATGTAAATGGTACTCATGAAGATTTTATTTGGGTTCGTGCAACAAACTCACTTGGATGTGTGCAAGTAGGAAGCTTTCAATTGCTAGTACGACCACTTCCTGTTTTTGATGTTCCAACGCCGCTAGATGTATGTGACGATGAAACAGCAGACGGAGTAGCACCAACAGATTTATCAGTTAAAAATGATGAAATTACAGCTTCTAATCCAGACTTAAATGTATCCTATCACTTAACGCAAGGCGATGCAGATGGCGATGTCAATGCGCTTGTAATGCCTTATGAAAATACAGCTACACCAACTACATATACGGTTTTTGTTCGTGTAGAAGATATAAATACTGGTTGTCATAATACCACACAACTTACCGTAAACATCAATGATACGCCTGCGGTTTTTCCAGCAACACCTTTAGAATACTGCGACACAGACAACGATGGTTTCGGAATCTTTAACATTCGAAGTACAGAAAGTGAAGTTACAGGCGGCGTCATTCCAGGTCAGGTAACAGTTACTTACCACGAAACTCCAGAAGATGCAGACAATGATGTGAATCCACTTGCTGATACATATACAAATATCAACGCATACAATCAAACAATTTATGTTCGTGTGGAAAATGTAATTACAGGTTGTTTCAATGTAGTTCCACTTGCTTTAATCGTGCATGATTCTCCAGAAATTGCTGGGTTAGATGCGGTAAGTTTAGCAGAATGTGATGACGCTTCCGCAGATGATATTGCTCAGTTCGATCTCACGCAAAGTGAAACAGACATTCTAAACGGAGAAGATCCAACAACGCATACAGTTCGGTATTACAATACGCAAGCAAACGCTATTGCGGGAACAAACACAGGAGAAATCAACAATACAAACGCTTACAGCAACATTCCGCCAAGTCCACAAGTGATTTGGGTTCGTGTGGAAGATATGGCAACAGATTGTTTCAGTATTACGAACTTAACACTGATTGTAAACCAGCTTCCAGTACTGACGCAACTTGCAGGATTAGAAACGTGTGATGCGATTTCTTTAAACAACGGAATTGAAGTTTTTGATTTAACTTCATTAGCAGAACAATTACTAAACAACGTTCCAGGAATCAGCTTGCAATACTATGCAAACATGGCTGATTTGACAAGTGATACACCAATCGCAACTCCAACAATGTATAGCAATACAGAAATTGGTGTACAAACCATTTTTGTAAAAGCAACGAACGATACTACAGGCTGTGAAAACACAATTACTTTCGATCTTAGAGTAAATCCACTGCCAAGTCCAACATTAAATCCAAGTGGAATGCTTGACGCAGAAACCTGTGATGATGACAATGACGGTTTTACTGCTTTTGATTTAGATGCGCTAATCAGTGATATTATCAACAACGAGCCAGATGTTGTATATACTTTTCATGAAACAGAAGCTGACGCGAACAATAACTTAAACGTTTTACCGAGTCCATATACAAACATTGTCATGGACAGTCAAACGATTTATGTGCTTGCTACAAATACCGTTACTGGCTGTTTCACGGTAACTCCATTGCAATTAAATGTAATTCCAATTCCGGTATTGCCATTAAATATTACAGACTTAGAAGAATGTGATGATGCAAACAGTTTAGATGGTTTTGCAATGTTTGATTTGACTGAAACGCAAACAGAAATCTACGGAACACAAACGCCAGGAAACTTCACGCTAAGCTATCACGAAACTGAACAAGATGCGATTGATGATGTTTCACCAATTGTAAATCTTACAAACTATACAAATACTACAATCAATCAACAAACAATTTGGGTGCGATTAGAAGATAACGCAACGGATTGTTACGCAATTGAAGACTTTGATATCATTGTAGTTGGTCCGCCAGTACTTGTGCAACCAACAGCATTTTCACTTTGTGATGACCTCGAAAGTGGCGATGAAAGTGATGAAATTTCAACCTTCGATCTTACTGAAAAATACATCGAAATCACAGGTGGAAATACGAGTTTAACATTGACTTATTACGCAAATCAAGCAGACTTAAACAGTGATACTCCAATTGTTGATCCAACAGCGTATCAAAACGTAACGAATCCGCAAGTGATTTACATTCAAGCAACTAATCCAGCAGGATGTACTACAGATATTACCATGACACTTCGTGTACTTCCAATTCCAACACCAAACACAACGCCAACAATCTTAGAAGCGTGTGATGACGACAGCGATGGAGATGCAACTAACGGAATGCTGATTTTCGATTTAACTCAATCAGAAGATGAAATTGTAGACAATGAAAGTAATGTGAGCGTAAGTTATCATACTACACAAATGGACGCAGATGATGATATCAATCCAATTATTGATCCAACGATGTATAACGTTGACATGGCAAACGCCAATGCAAACGGACAAGTCATTATCTATGTGCGAGTAGAAAGCGACATTCAGATTGATAGCAACATGCTTCCATGTTATAAAATTGTAGAATTACCAGTTGTGGTAAATCCACTTCCTGTGCTAACAGATATTGCTTTTACCTATGTATTTTGTGAATATGACAATGACAATGTAGGTCAATTTGATTGGGATGTTGTCACAGCTTCGCTAGATTTATTAACAACTCCGCAAGATGTAGCAGACTTTACAGTAACGTATCATCCAACTGTGGCAGATGCTTTAGCTGGAACAGGCGCATTAGCCAACGGATTTGAAAACACAACCGATCCACAAACGGTATTTATTAGAGTAGTAAACGATACAACAGGATGTGTAAATACCAACAACATTGCAAGTTTGGAACTCAGTGTAGAACCAATTCCAACAGCAACTGCGCCACCAACGTATGAACTTTGCGCAACAGATCAGGCAGATCAAAATACCGCCGTATTTGATTTAACAACGCTTGATGCAACTATCATAAACGGGCAAATGGACATGGCAGTAGCGTATTATGAAAACATGGCAGATGCCGATGCAGATATCAACGCAATTGCAAATGCAACGAGTTATACAAACACCTCAAATCCGCAAACATTATTTGCGAGAGTTCGTCAAACCATTACTGGTTGTTTATCAGATCCAGTAATCGTGATGTTACAAGTAAATCCATTGCCAGTATTTAGCTTGCCAGCAGATGATATTCTGTGTGTAAATGCAGATACAGGAATAGCAACAGACATCAGAACTATTGGTTCAGACTTTGGCGCAGGATATACGTATCAGTGGACAACACCAAACGGAACATCGACAAACGCAACAGTTACGGTTGATATGGCAGGAACGTACAGCGTAATTGTAACCGACGGAAACAATGCAACCAATTGTACTTTTGATGATAGTGTAACGTACGAGGCATCTTCGTCGCCAAGTATTTTAGACATACAAGTGACCACACCAGCTTTTGCAGATACGCACAATGTGGTTGCAACAGCAAGTGGCGGATCAGGTAGTTACGAATATCAATTAGATGATGGAGATTGGCAAGTAGATGGAACATTCTTAGACCTTCAGCCAGGTGAACATACCGTAACTGTTAGAGACACCAACGGTTGTGGAGAACTTGTAAGAACTTTTGAGTTAATCGACTTTATGCAATTCTTCACTCCAAACGGAGATGAATACCATCCGACATGGAATATTATTGGACTTCGTAATCAGCCAGGTGCTAGAATTTACATTTTTGACAGATATGGAAAATTGCTAAAACAAATAAGTCCAGCAGGACAAGGTTGGGACGGAACGTACAACGGAACGCCAATGCCATCGGCTGATTATTGGTTCAAAGTAGAATATGTAGATCCATTTAACGGATCGCCAAAAGAATTTATCAATCACTTTACGCTGAAGAGATAAATTAAACAGAAAAATAAAATAGTAGAAAAACCGAAGGATCTAAAATTCTTCGGTTTTTTTATGCTTATTTTAGATTATGAAACTCAATCAAGTCATACGTTTTATTGTAATAATTATGCTGATTTTCTTTGTCGCATGTGGTAGAGATCAAAAACAAAAAGTAGTTAAAAAATACGGGAATTATCAAACAGGAAAAGAAAATAGGGAAGTGTTATTAACTTTGAGTAGCTTCAAACAGTATGAAATGTTATTGAATCGTATTGATAATTTGACTTATAGTGATAGTATTCCACAAATTTCAATCAAAAAAGAGAATATTCAAAAAGTTATTAATCTACATAATAGTTCTCCAGAAAGTCTTGAAAGAATTTTACACAAGCAAAAAAATATAATTAAAATTCATAATGATAGTGTTTATAAATTTTCTGTACCATATACATTAGATAGTCTAAAAAATATTATGCAACGAAATTATTTAAACAAAGGGAAACTAGATAGATATTGTAGTAATCCAGAAAAACTTTTGATTCAAATTTCATACAATGACACTTTTGATAATTTGGAAGAAGTATTGCATTTAGTTACAGAATCGTACGATAGTATTCAACCCAAAGTGAGTTTAAAAATATGTTTGATACATTACATAAATTTGAAATTACTATTTCCGACTGAATCAGAGTAAATTTAAAAAAATAAAGCATAAAAAAACCTCATTTTATTACAAATGAGGTTTTAGTAAAGGTTTTTAAATCAATCGGTTGTGATGATATATTATAATTTAAACGAAAGTGATACAGTAACGTTTGAATTTATATTATTAATGTTTGCAACATCAGTTAAACCAGCTTGAAAAAGTTGTGGGTTTTTAGCTTGCTCGCTTCTGTCATAAGCAACATCAACAGACATACTTCCAAAATTATATCCTAATCCTAAAGAGTAGCCATCTAAATCACCAATAGTTGTTCCGTTTTTGTATGGACTTTCCTCAAAGCGATATCCGCCACGTAAACTGAATTGTTTTATTCTGTATTCACCACCAATTCTATAGGTAGAAGCCGTTTGTAGTCGATTTTCAATATTACTATTAGTTGTAATGAAATCGTTGGTAGGACGGATTTTTGCATGTGTGTAATCTTTCAAAGAATAGTCAAAACTAATCAATCCTTGTTTGCCAAAAATGTAAGCAAAACTTCCTGTAATATTTCCTGGAGTAACGATTCTGTGTTGTTTATATGCATTTACAACATTAGGGAAAATGTCTCTTCTCAGAATGTCACTTGGATTGTTTGGATCTCTAAAATCAGTGCTGAAACTTTGAATCAATTCATCATTTAAGCTATACCAAGTTGGCGACTGATACGAAGCTCCTAAACGAACATCTTTCAATTTTAAAATTGCTCCAACTTGAAAAGAAATACCTGTTCCGTAGGTGTATAATTCGTTAGAAAATTCGGCATATTGTAAACCTGAAGTAGCATCAACAGGTGTTTCAATCAATACTTTACGTTCTCTGTAATCTACATCGTGTGAGTTTATGTTTAATCCTAAATATAAATTATCTCTATATTGCGCGGCTACATTAAATGTATATTTTCTGTTGAAACCAGAAGTTTGTAAGATGTAATCATGATCTGCTCCAGAAGCATAATTTGCATTCGGACTGTAAGAAGTATTTGCATCATCATCGACATTTGGATTAATGGCAAATCCTTCATATCCTAAAAAAGCTTGTTGTGCTGCAAAACCATAATCTTCTCCAAGTATCAAATACGTATCTGTGTCACTTTCGCCAGGTTGTTGGGCAATTACGCCTAACTCTTGTCCGTTGGCAAAAAATGTAAAATAATCTCCAATACCTCTAGACTGATTTCGTCCAGTGGCGAAAATAGTATTGTAAAAATTGTTATTATTTTGAACATTTACACCTAGCGATATTTTTTTCCAATCGCTATCGCCCATATTGTTGAAAACAAAAACGATTCCGGCCTGATTCAAATCAAATTCGGATTCATTTCTATTAGTAACTGTTCCAAAATAAGAAACATCATTATCATTGTTATAATTACTCAATGAAACTGCAACCTCACTATTGGTGAAAACAGCCGATCCTGCAGGGTTTATTGAAAATGCAGTGAAATCACCTCCAAGAGCTCCAAAAGCTCCGCTCATTGCTTTAAAACGCGCTGTTCCGTTTAAGTTTTCAGTAGAATACCGAACAACATCGCTTATATTTTGGGAATTACTTACAGACATAGTAAGCACACCTATGAATAGTATAAATACTTTTTTCATAATTTTTTTAGTATTTCTTTAGGATAATATATTAATGTGTGTGATTAGTTTCTTCCACCTCTTTTTGATGAACTTCTGCTAGAAGAACTACTTCCTGATGATCTTGTAGATGAAGAAGAGCTTCTGCTTGATGATGATCTTACAGATGGACGACTGCTAGAAGACCGCGTAGATCTTGTTTGACTATTGTTTCTAGTAGCTCTCGTATTGGTATTAGTATTTCTCGTGTTTCTTGTAGCTCTAGTGTTTGTGTTTCTTGTATTTCTAGTTGATCTTACGGTATTATTGTTATTGCGAGTATTTCTAGTTGATCTTATGGTATTATTGTTATTACGAGTATTTCTAGTTGATCTAATAGTACTATTACTATTTCTTATTGAAGAACGAGTATTTGAATATCTACTAATACTGTTTCTATTTGTAGTTCTTGAGTAGTAATTAGCTCTTCTATTTGCTGAAGCTCTACTTGCGTAATTTCTTCTTCCTCTATTATATGCGTATCCGTTGTAACCATTTCTGTAATATGGATTACCCCAGTTTGATCCGTAATATCCTCCGTAACCGCCATAATATCCATACGATCCGTAATATCCTCCGTACCCACAAAGTCCTGCATTCCAGCCCCAATTGTTCCAGCCGTTATTCCAACCGTTGTTCCAACCCCAAAAACCTCTGTTCCATAATCCATATCTGTAAGGAGAATAGAAACCAAAGCCACCGCTGTAAACATTAATAGTAATATCTTCGGTAGTTTGTCCCCAAGCAGAATAACTTTCGGTATATCCAATTGCGTCAACATTAACTTCAGAGTCACCGTTTTCTTGACTAGAATATGAATCTACATCTGTAAAAACATCTCCATAGACATCATCTGCCTCAAGTGATTTTTGTTCAAAATAATTTTGATATGGGTCATTGCCAGTATTTACAACTTCAGTAGTTTGTGTTCTTTCTTGGTCAGAACTATAAATACCATCATCATACGTAGCTTGTTGATACGTACCACATGATGTTAACGTTAAAAAAGTGATGGCTAAAACGTGTATAGCGCTTATGTTGTTTTTTAAATGGTAAATTACTCGCATATCTCCTAGATTTAATTGTTGAACAATACAAAAATAGTTAGTTTTGTCGAAACTATTTTATATTTAACATATTCACAATATTTGTGCCAAACTACTAAAGATGAGCAAGAAATTAACAAAGAGAACAGAGGATTACTCAAAATGGTATAACGAATTGGTCGTAAAGGCTGATTTAGCTGAGAACTCAGCCGTTAGAGGTTGTATGGTAATCAAACCGTATGGCTATGCAATTTGGGAAAAAATGCAGGCACAATTAGATAAAATGTTTAAAGAAACTGGACATGAAAACGCCTATTTTCCACTATTTGTACCAAAAAGTCTCTTTGAAGCAGAAGAAAAAAACGCAGAAGGCTTCGCAAAAGAGTGTGCAGTCGTAACACATTATCGATTAAAATCGGATCCAGATAACGAAGGAAAACTCATTGTTGACCCAAATGCAAAACTAGAAGAAGAGCTAATTGTGCGTCCAACAAGTGAAGCAATTATTTGGAGCACCTATAAAAAATGGATTCAATCATACAGAGATTTACCAATCTTAATCAATCAGTGGGCAAATGTTGTGCGTTGGGAAATGCGTACGCGTTTATTCTTAAGAACAGCCGAATTTTTATGGCAAGAAGGACACACAGCACACGCAACAAAAGCAGAAGCCATAACGGAATCACTACTAATGCAAAAAGTATATGCTGAATTTGCAGAAGATTTCATGGCAATGCCAGTTATAAAAGGAGCAAAAACTGAAAGCGAACGTTTTGCAGGAGCAGTAGATACCCATACAATTGAAGCGTTAATGCAAGATGGGAAAGCATTACAAGCTGGAACATCGCACTTTTTAGGGCAAAACTTTGCAGAAGCATTCGATGTAAAATATGTAACCAAAGAAGGAAAACAAGAATTAGTTTGGGCAACCTCTTGGGGAGTTTCTACGCGATTAGTAGGCGGATTAATTATGACACACAGTGACGACGCAGGATTGGTATTGCCACCAAAACTAGCGCCAATCCAAGTTGTATTTGTACCGATATATAAAAATGATGAGCAATTTGATGCAATTGCTGAAAAAGTAACAGAAATAACCGATCAATTAAAAGCAAAAGGAGTTTCTTTCAAGTTTGATAAAAGAGATACGCTACGACCAGGCGCCAAATTTGCTGAATGGGAATTAAAAGGAGTTCCATTACGAATTGCCATAGGCGCACGTGATCTAGAAAATGGTACGCTAGAAATTGCTCGTAGAGATACATTTGAAAAACAATCAGTAGCACAAGACGAAGTCGTAGAAACTGTTTTAAATCTCTTAGAGAAAATTCAAGAAAACTTATTCTCCAAAGCAAAAAATTACAGAGATGAACATACTACAACAGTAGATACATTTGAAGAATTCAAAAATGTAATAGAAAAGAAAGGCGGATTTGTTTTAGCACATTGGGATGGTACAGCGGAAACAGAAAATAAAATAAAAGAATTAACAAAAGCAACTATTCGTTGTATTCCTCTAGATGCTTTGGAAGAAGAAGGGAAATGTGTATATTCGGGACAGAAATCAACTAAGAGAGTGTTATTTGCAAAAGCATATTAAAAAAAGTTGAAAAAACTTTTAAAAATCCTTGGAGCGTATAAAAATAGTTGTATTTTTGCCTCCGCTAACAGAAATAATGGCCCGTTCGTCTAGGGGTTAGGACGCCAGGTTTTCATCCTGGTAACAGGGGTTCGAATCCCCTACGGGCTACTAATATTTCTGTAAGTTTTATTTGCAAATCTTAATTAATAAATTAAATTTGCATCCTCATTGAAAAATGATGGCCCGTTCGTCTAGGGGTTAGGACGCCAGGTTTTCATCCTGGTAACAGGGGTTCGAATCCCCTACGGGCTACTAAACATTAAGTTTAAAAAAAGATAATTAAAAAAAGAGATGGCAAATCACAAGTCAGCATTAAAGAGAATCAGAAGTAACGAGACGAAGCGTCTAAGAAACAAATATCAGCACAAAACTACGCGTAATGCTATTAAGAAATTAAAAGACATTACAGATAAGAAAGAAGCTGAAGCTTTATTCTCAAATGTAGTATCAATGATTGATAAGCTAGCAAAGCGTAATATTATCCATGATAATAAAGCTGCTAACTTAAAATCTAAGCTTGCTAAGCACGTAAGTACTTTATAATAAAAAGTAATTTACTCATGATATATAACTCCAACTTGGTTGGAGTTTTTTTTGTACCTAATAGTTACCTGAAAAAATCACACTAAAAAAGCTGCTTACAATTTGTAAGCAGCTTTTACTATTTTTAAAAAACTCTAACTCTTCTATGTGTTCATAGAAATCAAGAACTCTTCGTTATTTCTTGTTTGTTTAATTCGTTGATTGATAAATTCCATAGCTTCTACAGGATTCATGTCAGCTAAATACTTACGCATTACCCACATACGTTGAATCGTGTTTTCATCTAATAATAAATCATCTCTTCGCGTACTTGAAGAAGTAAGATCAATAGCAGGGAAAATTCTACGATTAGAAATCTTACGATCCAATTGAAGTTCCATGTTACCAGTTCCTTTAAACTCTTCAAAAATAACCTCATCCATCTTAGAACCAGTTTCTGTTAAAGCAGTTGCAATAATAGATAATGATCCGCCACCTTCAATATTACGGGCAGCTCCAAAGAAACGTTTTGGTTTATGTAAAGCATTTGCATCAACACCACCACTTAATATTTTTCCAGAAGCAGGTTGTACGGTGTTATAAGCTCTAGCAAGTCTTGTGATAGAATCTAACAAGATTACTACATCATGACCACATTCTACCAAACGTTTTGCTTTTTCTAATACAATATTAGCCACTTTAACGTGATCTGTAGCTTCTTTATCAAAAGTTGAAGCAATTACTTCTCCTTTTACATTACGTTGCATGTCGGTTACTTCCTCAGGACGTTCATCAATCAATAAAACAATTTGATAAACTTCAGGATGATTCGCAGCAATTGCATTGGCAACATCTTTCAATAACATGGTTTTACCAGTTTTTGGTTGCGATACAATCATTCCTCTTTGTCCTTTTCCAATAGGAGCGAATAAATCCATAATTCGTGTAGAAATTGTGCTTTGGCGTTCCGCTAAATTAAATTTCTCATCTGGAAATAATGGCGTTAAATGCTCAAAAGCAACACGATCTCTTACCACTTGCGGATCTTGTCCGTTAATTTTACTAACCTTAATCAGTGGAAAATACTTTTCTCCTTCTTTCGGCGGTCTAACAATACCTAAAACAGTATCTCCAGTTTTCAATCCGAACAAACGAATTTGCGATTGAGATACATAAATATCATCAGGAGATGACAAATAATTATAATCAGATGATCTCAAAAAGCCATATCCATCTTGCATAATGTCCAAAACGCCTTCACTTTCAATAATTCCGTCAAACTCAAAATCAGGCTCGCGGTAGCGATTACGCTGATCTTTATTTCCGTTATTCTTCTGTGAATGATCTTTCTTATTCGTATGCTTATTACTTTGCTGAAGATGATCTTTCTTTGGTTTATGACTACTTGGTTGTTGCTTATTACTGTTTGATTGCTCATTTCCAGACTTCTTTGAATCCTCTTTCTTAGGATGAACAGGTGTATTCAAATTCTTTTCTGGAGCTTTACGAACTGGTTTATTCAGTTTTCTAGGAGCTGGAGTAGTTACTTTTTCAGGATCTCTTGCTTCTGGCTTCTTTATTTCAGGCTTAGATTCCGAAGGAACAACCTTTGGAGCAACAGCTTTTGGAGCAACAGCTTTCGCTGGAATAGCCTTTGGAGCCGTATCTTTCTTTTCAGTTCTTGGATTAGGATCTCTCTTAATTCGCCTTCTTTTGCTTGAATCAGCATCCGTAGTTTCAGTAGCTTTTGGTTCAGCTTTTATAATAGGCGCTACTGATTCAGGATTTATAGCTTGATGATCTAATATCTTATAAATTAAATCTAGTTTTTTTAAAGTCCTATACTTCGGGACAGCTAAAGTTTTAGCTATTTCCTGTAATTCGGGGAGTTTTTTGCTTTTTAATTCTGAAATTTCTAACATTTATTGGATTATAAAGAATTGTTTTTTGAGAAATTGAGTGATAAAGTACTCGTATGAAGTGTGTAAATCTACTTAGTAACAATAGATTATGAATTATCTATGCAATAATACAAATTTATTTTAATAAACAAAATAGTATTTTATGAAAAGAACTATTATTTTTGTCAACCAATTCAAAGATATGATTCAAAGAATACAAAGTATATACATGTTATTAGTCGCGGCAATAGCTGGTGGTTTAACATTTATATTCAGTTTGTATACACTAGAAAGTGGCGTAGAAGTTTTTGCAAAAGACGATTCATTGTATATTGGTTTATTCATGGCGTCAGCAATATTAGCCATCATCACTATCTTTTTATTCAAAAATAGAAAATTACAATTTGTGTTGAATCGGTTCAACATCATATTTAACCTTATTTTATTAGGAGTTTTTGTATATCGAATGCTAACGTTATCTGGAGAGACAGCAGTCTCAGAGAAAGGTATTGGGATCATTATTCCGATTATTTCTATCGTTTTATTAGTGCTCGCAAACCGAGCAATTAAAAAGGATGAAGATCTTGTAAAATCTGTAGATCGATTACGATAAACCTAACATCTTAGTGCGTAGAAAACTTCAAAGTGTCAAAACTTTGGAGTTTTTGTTTTTAGTGAAACTCAATTTTGAAAAGCTTGTGCTGAACTTGATTCAGTATCTAAGACGCATTTAAAAGTGTAAGTCGAACTAAAGGTTGTCTAAAAAGCAGTCATTGCGAATGAAATGAAGCAATCAGTCAGATTTAAGTTATTGATTTACAAGATTACTTCGAAATTAAAAATTTCTCGTAATGACCTTATTTAAACTTTTTTAGACAAGCCTCCTTGGGTTCATATTTCTTTCATTTACAAAATCTAAATAAGTACTCAGTATTTCAATCATTTAATTCTTTAATCTTTCAATCAAAAAGTACTACATATTGAACGATACAAATCTCAGTTAAACACAGAGGTTTTTTATTCCTAAAGATTTACACTAAAAATTAAATAGTGTTTTTCCTGTACCATTCTAGTTAACTTCCTTGCATTCTTCTCTTTCAATAATGGCAAATTTGTCTTGTACAATTTCGAAACTGAACAGGCGATAACCGAAAAGCCTTTAGAATAGAGTAGGTGAAACAAAAAACAATTTTATGAGTTTATCAAAATATAACCCAGGACAAGAACTGGCGAGTATCGATTTTGAATCTATGATTGGAGGTCCATTAATCTCAGTTGTGAACGCGCAAGCGCAAGCATCAATGAGTTCCGTAGACTTTATCCAAAAAGTAGGATTCACAGAAGACAAAGAACCAATATATGTGTCTTTTAAATATCCAAAACAAGTAGCTCCGTACCGAGAAGGAAATGAAGGGCAAGTTATTGCTGTGAATGTAACAGCAGCGGGAAGCGGATATACTGTTGCGCCAACTGTTGCAATTTCTGGTACTGGTGGAGCTGGATCTACAGGAACGGCTTATTTGACTCCTTCTGGAGGAATTGATCGTATTGAGGTAGATAATCCTGGAAGTGGTTATCCTTCAACAGGAACAACAATTGCGATTACTCCAAATGCAGCAGACACAGGTGTAACAACAGCGACAGCGACTGTTGCCGTAGGAGCAGAAGAAGCAAAAGCAGCACAATTTCAAGAAATGAGAATTGAAGTGCCAATCTTAACAATGTTACCAATTCCTTTTATTCGTATTGATGAAACTACAGTAGATTTCAACGCGAAAATTAATTCAGTAGAATCTAGAAATGTAGAAACTGAGTTTGGTATCAAAGGAGATTTAACAGTAAAACAACGTTGGCCAGGCGGATCAGCAAAATTAAGTGTATCTGCATCCTATAAGCGTAAATCGCAACAAGGATTCAACATAGAAAAAACATATTCTATGGCAGTACACGTAAGAGCTGTTCAAGATGAAATGCCGGCAGGAATGGAAAAACTGTTAGGAATTTTAGAAAATGCAATTGTTTCAACTCCAACTGCAATACCAGCAGCTTAATTTAATAGGAAAAAAAACAATGGCAAATTTACAAGATTATTTAGGGACATTAGTCGCTAGTGTAAATCAAGCAAGAGTATTGGCGGATATTGAATCCGCCAACATTGCTGAACAATATGCACAGCATCGTTTATTAAAACATTTTTCAATTCCTCGAATGAAAATGCAAAATGTAGAATTTACGATTCCTGTGGCGATAGATCACGTGGAAACCACAGAGCCAAGAGATTATCAACCAATTGATAATAAAGATTTTGTGTCGAAAGCGTATGACGAACTAACAAACGTATATCAAGTAAGAAGTTTTGACAGAACATCATCTCTTCAACTAAGAAAAATGTTATATATGGAGGCTGATTTACTGGAAACACGTTTAAAAGCAGGTGAAAATATTCAAGTTGCATTACAACAATTTTCAGACAAAGTTTCAGGTCAAGCACTTGAAATAAAAACGCCTTCTCTGTCAACATCAACTTCCACATCGGCATCAGCATCAGCATCAACATTGGCTGGAGCTACCTCTAAAAAAGCGAAAGCAGCAAAAGAGGCGACAACTATTTCAAGAGATGCAATGAGTCAGAAAATCTTAACGCGATTACAGCCAGAAGTCAAAGCAAAAGAAATGCAACGAAACATTGAAAACGCGAATGTAATTGTAGAAGCAAGTAGACTTAGAGAGCAGAAAACAGAAAATATGGTGTTCATTAAAATGACCGTCCTAGAAGAAAGTATGGAATGGCATACTATTGAAAACGAAGATGGTACAAGCAGATCAACATTGTCACCAGAGTAGCATTCAGAGAAAAAATGTAAAACAATACCCATGAACAAATCTTTAGTAGATATCGTAGAAAAATGTAAAAACCTTTTGTTTCAAGTTCCAAAATTAGCAGATAAACTAGGAGAAAAAGATATGCACTTCATTGCGGAACTCACAAAATGGTTACAAGAATCAGAAGAATTCTTAAAAACATACAACTACGCACAATGTTCAGAGATAGCAGGATTCAGGAGTCAACTCATGACTCCTTTGTTATCCTCTGAGAAAAATTCGTCCAAACGAAAAGAACAATTATATGTAGCTTCTACCATATTATATCCAGCGCAAAGTGTGTTGCATTCGGTTTTAGAGCCTATAGAATTTAAAGTAGAACAAGCACGAGAAATTGTTGCGCAATTATTACAATTGGCAAAACAAGCAGGCATGATTCGCTATGAAGCCAATATAGATTTCAATACGTATATCATGGGAATTTTTGAAATGTTTAAAAGTCACGAGCAACTCAAAGCGAGTATGACAAAGGTCTTAACAATGGTAAACCGATCAGATGTTTTGCGAATTATGGCGGAGGAAATTGATTTTTCTTAATTAATTTAATCATAAGAAATCTAAAATAGTTTTATAAAATGAACTCGATGCTTTTAATTGACTTTTGTAGCGTTAATTTTAGTTGTAAAATAGTAATTTTCTAGTCAGTTGGTTTTTCTTGAAATCTAATGAATCCAAAAAGTTCAATTTGATTTTCATGTATTCTAAATACTATTGTATATCCTTTATGAACTAAATCTCTTATTGAATCATTTTCAAAGTAGATTGATTTTCGGAATAAATATGGGTTTTCAGGTATACTTTTAATTCGTTGTAGTAACTCAGACTTTAGCTTTCTTGCAGATTTTGGATTATTCTTTGCAATATATTTTAATTGTTTTTCAAATCTTTCAACAAAAGTATCTTTATATATGATTTTCATGGAAAAACTTAAACTATTTCATTCAATCTATCTTCAAAATCCTGCTGAGATATGAAATTGGCTTTTCCACTTTCAATTTCATTTAATTCGTTATGTAAATAATTTTGTGTCGCTGTAAAATCAGAAGCATCACTTACAATTTCAATTTCTTCTTTATTGAATTTGCTTAATAACCATATAAATTTATCATAAACCTTATCGTTAATTTTTAGCTGTATAGTGCGCATAATATTCTGTTTTAAACAAAAATACAAAAAAAGAGTTTAAACTTTATTTTTTTAAATGAGTTCTTTTTTTACTAATATTTAGAACGTTGTTGGTGTGTAATTTTTATATTTTTCCACTAATAATTCCGAAAACAATTAAAGAGTTCATAATTAAAAAGAACATTCCAACCATATTTATGAAAATCATCTTATTCATCACGTTCTTTACTTTTAGTATTCCCCAAAACCCGAATCCAAATATCGTTAAACAGATTAAAAGTCCTCCAATTTCATAAGTAAAAGGAAGACCTATACTAGGTAGCCAAAGAATAAGAAAAACCGCGATTAGAGTATTTTGAATTTTCCGTTCATTCGGATTTTCAATATTCTTAAGAGTTATTATTCCAGATACTATAAAAGGGATACTAATCAGGAGATTTAGTCCAATTAATAATTCATCCCAGGCAAATGGTTTTATCAATATGAATAAAAACAAAGAGATAGAAACAATTGAAAGTCCTATGACATTAATTAAACTTAGATATTTTATAGTTTCTCTCATTCTTGTAATGCATGCTAACGTTTTTGTGTATAGTTAGTTGCGTGGTGAAGCACGTAATTTAGCGAATATAAACCGAATAGAAAACCCGTGATAATTTTCGTGAGTAGTCTATAAAACAAGCAGCTAATTTAATACGGTGTTGCCAATTGTTCTTTTTTATTCAAATATTATTTTATAAGTCAAAGGTTCCATTTTAAATTCATTTGCGTTTTCAAAATTCGGTTGTTTAATCCTCAATATTTTTGACTTTTCTGAATTTAATTCAAATATCAATTCTCTATTCTACAGGTTTTTGTTTTGTTCCTCTGAAATTAATGATTTCGATCAATTGTTTCTTAGGTTTAATTCTATATATTATGTAATTATTCTTATCTACCAAACCTTTGTAAACATGCTGGAATTTTCCAGTTTGAGGACACATTTGAGGATATTTACGTATTCGATTTAAAAGATCATTTAAATTCTGTTCTAAATTTAGAATTTCCTGTAATGTCCATTCTTCCTCTAAATAATCTAATACCTTATTTAATCCATTTTCAGCTTGTGGCGTCCAAACAATTTTTAATGCCATTTATCAAAACGTTTCAGTACAGTTTCATTGACTATATAATTACCTTCATCTGCTTGTGTTAAACCTGTTTTGATTTCTTCTTGCTCCTTTTCAGACATTTCATTCCACCAATCAACATGTTCTTCTTCAAAAACAGATTTAAGTTTCTTTAAAAGGCTCTCTTTTTGCGTTTGCAGTAAAAGATGCATTAATTCTAGTTTTGTGGCTTCTATATTCATAATCCTAACTTATAGTAAACAAAGATAGTTTTTTATCTATAAACTTAATAACTAACTGAATTGTTAGGAATATTTTCTTTTTTTGATCTAAATTTTAAAACCCAAAACCCATTAATGCCGATTCGCCAATTCAATAATCTCCAACTCTTTAATTTTATCGCCATCAATCACAAAGCGCAACATCGTCCGCACTTTATGAAAACCGTGTTTTCCGCATGCGCCAGGATTCATGTGCAGTAAATCTAGTTTTTTATCAAACATGACTTTCAAAATATGTGAATGTCCGCAAATAAATAACTTTGGTGGATTTTGCCGAATTTCTTCGCGAATTCGCACATTATATCTATTCGGATAACCGCCAATATGTGTGATCCAAACATCAACACCTTCACAAATAAACCGATTATTTTCTGGGAATTCCATCCGCGCTTTATCGTTATCAATATTTCCATAAACACCGCGCAAAGGTTTCAATTTCTGAATTGCATCTGTCACAGACAAATCGCCAATATCGCCTGCATGCCAAACTTCATCGGCATTTTGTACGTGCTTCAAAATCTGATCGTCAATATAACTATGTGTATCTGAGAGTAATAAAATTTTCTTCATAAAATCGTTTTGATAAACCTGTGAACTATTTATAAGAAATTCACCTTTAAAATTCGGGACCAAACTTCAGTATATTTAAATCTCGATTATCGAGTAAAACTTTCTTAAATAATGCTGTATGCAAGTAAAATACTGAATTATAACTTATCTTTGTCAGTCTGAAACAAAAGTAGCAAAATTACCTTGAGATACTTCATTGAACTTTCTTATAATGGCGAAAAATATCACGGTTGGCAAAATCAGCCAAACGCTATTTCGGTACAAGAAGTTCTCGAAAAAGCATTAACTACGTTATTGCGATCAAAAATATCGGTTTTAGGCGCAGGACGAACAGATGCTGGCGTTCATGCAAAACAAATGTATGCGCATTTTGACACAGAATTACAATTTAATGCTTCAGAAATAACAGGAAAACTCAATTCGTTTTTGCCGAATGATATCGCTATTTGCGGAATTCACTCTGTAAAAGAAGACGCACATGCACGATTTCACGCAACTGGAAGAACGTACGAATATTGGATTGTCACCGAGAAAAACCCGTTTCACAATCAATCAGCACATTTAATCTATAAAAAACTAGATGTCAATTTGATGAATGCTGCGGCAAAAACACTCTTTGAATACGAAGATTTCAAGAGTTTCTCCAAAACGCATACAGATGTCAAAACATATATCTGTCAAATAGAAAAAGCAATTTGGGAACAACAAAATGAAGTATTAATATTCACAATTACAGCCGATCGTTTTCTCAGAAATATGGTCAGAGCCATCGTTGGAACATTGCTAGAAGTAGGATTGAAGAAAAAATCCATAGAAGAATTTAAACAAATAATAGAATCGAGAGATCGAAACAAGGCAGGAACTTCGGTGCCAGGAAAAGCGTTATATTTAACGGCTGTAACCTATCCTGCAGAAATATTTACAACACATGGCTAAAGTAACTGGAAAAGTATTCGATGTCAGTCTTTTTAAAAGATTACTGTTCTATACAAACCCGTACAAACTTACCTTATATTTTGTAGCAATTGCAGCAATATTATTGTCTGTATTTGCAATTGCACGCCCAATTTTACTAAAAATCACAGTAGACGATTACATCTTAACCAAAGACAAACACGGACTCTTAATTTACGTGTTATTCATGCTAGGATTTTTAATCTTAGAAGTAATATTTCAGTTTCTATTTGTATTCTATGCAAACTGGCTTGGGCAAAGTATTATCAAAGATATTAGACAAAAACTATTCAATCATATGCTAAATTTTAAAATGGCATATTATGATAAATCTTCAGTTGGACGTTTGGTTACTAGAGCTGTAAGTGACATTGAAACCATTGCAAGTATCTTCAGTCAAGGATTATTTGTTATCATTGCCGATTTACTAAAAATGCTCGTCGTAATGGGCGTTATGTTGTGGATGAGTTGGAAATTATCGTTAATTGTTTTTGCGATACTTCCGTTGATAATCTATGCGACGCGTGTATTCCAAAAAGCAATGAAATCTGCGTTTGAAGAAGTACGCGCGCAAATTTCAAATCTAAATTCCTTTGTGCAAGAACGTGTCACAGGAATGAAAATTGTACAATTATTCTCAAGAGAAGAAACCGAATATAAGAACTTCAAAAGTATCAACGAAAAGCACAAGCAAGGTTGGTTAAAAACGGTTTGGTATAATTCTATATTTTTCCCGATTCCAGAATTGGCAAATGCGGTAGCTGTTGGTTTGGTAGTTTGGTATGGCGGATTAATGGCTGCGACAAGTGACACTGTAGATGTTGGAGAAATTTTAGCATTCATTATGATGATTGGAATGTTATTCAGACCATTACGTCAAATTGCAGACAAATTCAACACCTTGCAAATGGGAATGGTTGCTGCAGGACGCGTATTTTCAATTCTGGATACAGAAAGTAAGATTGAAGACGATGGAAAATTATCGTCCATCGATATCAAAGGGAATATAACATTTAAAGATGTGCATTTCTCGTATGTGGAAGATGAAGAAGTATTGCACGGAATTTCTTTTGAAGTAAAACAAGGTCAAACTGTGGCAATTGTTGGCGCAACTGGCGCAGGGAAATCTACGATTATAAACTTATTAAATCGTTTCTACGAAATTGACTCAGGGACAATTTATATTGATGATATTAATATTGAAGAAGTAAAACTAGCGGCATTGCGTGCTAAAATAGCAGTCGTATTACAAGATGTATTTATGTTTGCTGATACAATTCTCAACAATATAACACTAGAAAATCCTGCGATTACGCGTGAAACTGTCATAAAAGCAGCAAAGCAAATTGGTGTGCATGACTTCATCATGAGTTTGCCAAATAATTACGATTACAACGTAAAAGAACGTGGCGGAATGCTTTCTTCGGGACAACGACAATTAATTTCGTTTTTACGTGCATACGTGACAAATCCTAGAATTTTAATTTTGGATGAAGCAACTTCTTCGGTAGATTCGTATTCGGAACAACTCATTCAAAACGCAACAGATACCATTACAAAAGGGCGAACTTCTATTGTCATTGCACACAGATTGGCAACCATCAAAAAAGCAGATACAATTATCGTAATGGACGCAGGAAACATTGTAGAGCAAGGTTCGCATACCGAATTACTTCAAATAGAAAAAGGATATTACAGAAATCTGTACGAAGTACAATTCATTCAGCAGGAAACGGCTTAACTTTTTTTCAGCTAGATTCAACCATATACTTTAGATAAAAAGCCAATTAGTATAGCTACAATAAAAAATAAAATTAGAAACACGAGTCCAATACAAAAAAATCTAATCATCTTAAATACTAACTGCTTTCCAGTAAGTTTATACATTCTAACAAACAGATAGAAAAAATAAAACACAAAGCTTACTAAAAACAAAAAACCTATCATTGTTTGCGCTTCTACAGATAAAAACAACAATGGAATTGATACTGTATAAACGACGAGTTGATACTGAGAAACAGCATACAGATTAATAATTATATGCTCGGTGAAGTTGTGTTTTTTATAATTCCAAAACGTAATTTTTGTAACTAGCGCAATAATTGGTATCGCGGCAAACGCAAATAAATTAAAGTATTCCAAGAAAAAGTTAAAACCATTCATGCTATTGGCAGAAGCAGTATCATCTAAATTAAAGCTCATAAATGAATTCTCATAGAAAGCAATTGTCTCTTCCAATAAAAATGATTTATACAAGAAATTGTACAATCCAGTAATTGCTAAACTCACTAAAAAGAAATTAAAAGGATTCAAATATTTCTTCCGCGTTCCATTTATAAAACCGTCAATCACAACTTCGGGTTGTGTAAACATATGTCGCACGGTTTTTAGCAAGGTATTATCGTAATTCAAAAAACGCTCCGAAAACTCACTGCTCAAATTTCTTAATGTCAATCGTTTATGAATGACTTTTGCACCACAATTTGCACAGAATTTAGTAGAAGTTTCTAGTTTATATTCACAGTTTTTGCATTGCATATAATTAGTATTTACGAGGAATCTGTTTTAGGTTCTATAAGCTTCGATTATATAAAAATGCGATCTAAAATATACTTAATTCAAATCATTTTTAAGCATATCTTGAAGTATGGTAAGATCTTCATACAAGACAAATTCGCCATCGCGGATATAAGAAATCTGTCCAGTTTCTTCTGAAACAACTAAGACCAAAGCATCTGTCTTTTCGGTAATTCCTACGGCAGCTCTGTGACGCAAACCAAAACGTTGCGGAATGGTAGTTTCTTTAGAAACAGGCAAAATAACGCGTGTGGCAGTCACCCGATTTCCTTCAATAATAATAGCACCATCGTGTAGCGGACTATTTTTAAAAAAGATACTTTCTAAGGTCGGAATATTCACATCCATTCCCATAGTATCGCCAGAATCTTTTACAAAATCTAAGGAATTATTGCGTTCAATCACAATAATAGCGCCCGTTTTTGTCGTTGCCATTTTTGCGCAAGCTTCCACAATTGATTCAATATCAGTTTCTGTATTGGCATCTTGTTTCAAAAATCGAAAGTGCTTTACAAAACTACGCTTCGTAGCAAAATTGGTAGAACCAACCATTAGCAAAAACTTTCTAATTTCTTGTTGAAAAACAATAAACAACGCAATAATTCCAACATTAATAAATCCGCCAAAAATATTACTCAACACTTTCATTTCTAGTGCTTCTGTAGCTTTCCAAGCAATAAAAATAATAACGATTCCAATAAAAATATTAATCGCGGCTGTTCCTTTTACAAGCTTATATACATAATATAAAAGCACTGCAACGAGAATGATTTCGATGAAGTCTAATAATCCGAAATTTAAAAAGCCAATGAAATCCAAGATGAGTTTTGCTATACGGTTGGAGTAAAAATAACAAATTATACCAAATGAATTTTAAAATGATTGATAAAAATTGAATTATATTTTTTTTATGTGAGATAGAAAACCCAAGCATAGCCTTAGCTACGATTCTGTTTTATATTGAAACAGAAAGGAAATAGAAACGATTTTAAACTGTTATTTTAAAGTTTATTAGGTATAGTATACAAGGTTAAAGTAAAAGCCGTTTTTTTTTAACAGAAACTCTAAGTAGGTTTTATATTAAAATTACAAAGCAATGTAAAATTTCTATGGTAAAACCGTAATAGGTTGATTATTAGATTGATTACTTTACATGAGTATTAACCTAAAAATAATTTAATCATGTTAGCAAAAATTTTAAACTTACAAGGAGTAGCAGAAATCAAAAAAAGTCAACAACATAAAATCAACGGCGGACGCGCAAAATGTTTTAACGGCGGCACTTGTACAAGTTGTGGACATCATTGTGCAGAAGCAGAATGCTGTTATTGTCTGTAATTCTATAAAAAGTAATAAAACATATTTAAAAAAGTTGCTTGAAAATCATTTTAGGTAACTTTTTTTATTAAACGAAGAACAAAGAACAAAGAACAAAGAACGAATAACAAAAAACTCTCAACAACCAATCATTCCTACCAACTTCACACATTCCATCGCTTCTTTCACATCATGAACACGCAAAATAGAGACACCATTTTGCAACGCAATTGTATGCAACACAGAAGTTCCATTTAGTGCTTCTTTTGCCGAAGTTTTCAACACGTTATAAATCATGGGCTTTCATGAAACGTCAGCTAATAAAGGGAAGTTTAATATCTAAAATTCATTTTTCAGGCAGCTTTTCTATAATTATTAAACCTAATTAGGAATCAATGTTTCCGTTTGTATATTTTTAAAAAGGGGCTATTTTTCTGAGTTTTTAGTTGATAGGATATTGTTCATATAAATAATTTACTTCGCAAGATGTTAAGACACGATTGTAAATTCTAACTTCATCTATTTTGCCATAAAAATTCTCTGAGGTACTAGCAAATTGAGGACTCAAATTCCCAATAGTCATATATCCTCCAGTCCATAATGGTTCGATATCAACATAGTCTGGAGAAATTTTGACCAACTCTCCATTCAGATAAATTCTCCAATTTGTGCCATCCCAAGTAGAAAGTACATGCGTCCAAACATTCAAGTCTAGCGCATAATCATCAAACCATGCTCTATAATAAATAGCTCCATTAAGATATGCAAATTGCGCATCTACGCCTATATTTGTAAGTTGTAAATTGAAATCCCTATTCGGAGTTACCTTAGAAATTATACTATTATGAAGGCTTAAAAAATCTGGATTTACCCAAGCGGAAAGCGTAAAAGTGGCTAAGTCATCAAATGCATCTACATTTTCTATGCTTATGTAATTGCCCTGAGAAAAATGATAAGCATTATTTTCCGCTCCTGAACCGTCACTAGTTAAAGTAGCTCCAAATACAGTACCATCATTGTTATTGCCACTTTCATCCAGCGAATTTCCTGAAAATGGGTAATAGCCTAATAATCCAGAAGAAATATCACTTACTTCAGTTGAAACATTTATTGTAACTAAGAAAGTTTCCAGTGGTGCACCATTGGAATCTAAGGTAGAAAATGTATAATTATAAGTTCCTTCTAAGTCACTAATTGAGACATTTAATGTTGTTGACACCGAAACTTCTCCCGTAACTGGATCAATATTAAAAGTATTTTCATCATCTCCTAATTCTAAAGAAAAAGTAATAGGAGTGCTAATATTAGAAGTAATAGTTCCTACAACCATGCCAGTAGCTAATTCGTCACAACCAATAATATCAAACTCTATATTAGAAGGAATAATACCTACATCTTCATCACTATTACAACTATAGAGAATAACGAACAAACAAATTAATAATAATTTAAAAGGCTTCATTTTTATGGTATTAAATAAAATACTTTTACCGAGAATCAGTAAAAAATATTACTAAATTAAGATACTAAATATAAGCAACTTATATTAAAAATCACAAAGAAATCAGTACCAAACTTTTAAGATGTCCAAGTTAATCAGAAATCATTCCTACCAACTTCACACATTCCATCGCCTCTTTCACATCATGAACACGCAAAATAGAGGCACCATTTTGCAATGCAATTGTATGCAACACAGAAGTTCCATTCAATGCTTCTTGCGCCGAAGTTTCCAACACGTTATAAATCATGGACTTTCTGGAAACACCTGCCAATATTGGATAATCGAGAATTTTGAACAATTCCAATTGCTTTAAAATCGTATAATTATGTGCAATCGTTTTTCCAAATCCAAAACCTGGATCCACAATAATATCATTAATTTTGTGTGATTTCGCTTTCGCGATTTTACTCGAAAAATACTCTAAAATTTCTTTCACAATACTTTCATAACTAGGATTTTGCTGCATCGTTTTCGGCGTTCCTTGCATATGCATCATCATATATGGAACGCCAAGTTTACCAACTGTTTCCATCATTTTAGCGTCTAAATTTCCAGCAGAAATATCATTCACAAGTGCTGCACCAATTTTTATCGCTTCTTTCGCAACTTCACTCCGGAAAGTATCAACCGAAATTAAAATCTCAGGAAACTGCTTTACTAATAATTCTACAATCGGAAGCAAGCGTTGTTTCTCTTCAATTTCGGAAACATGCGGCGCATTTGGTCGCGAACTATACGCGCCAATATCTATAAAAGTTGCGCCAGCGAGTAGCATCTTTTCTACTTGCGTTACAATGGCGATTTCATCTTTATATTTTCCGCCATCAAAAAAAGAATCAGGCGTTACATTCAAAATCCCCATTACTTTTGGCGAATCCAACGAAATCAATTGACCTTTACAGTTTATAAATTGCATATATAAATGGTATTATATCCGTTTCTTTTTATAAATTGGTAATTTTGGACGAAATTTACATAAAATCTAACGCATTACGTAAAATTGAAAAGTGATTTTACGACAACAGTAACACAAAAAACGAAATAAGCAATGGAAATTATAGCTAGAATTGGAGTGATAATATTAAAAATATTGAATTTTTTTAGTCCAGTGTACCGCTATTTACAAAAGAAATTCGATTCTACATCCGGAAGAATTCTAACGATATTTTCGCAACTTTTCGTTGGAGGATTATTTATCTTTTCAGGATTTATCAAATTAAATGATCCTGTTGGTTTTTCGTTTAAATTGACAGATTATTTCGCAGAAGATGTACTAAATCTTGAATTTTTATCGCCATACGCACTTTGGATTGCCGTATTTGTCGTAATTCTAGAAGTAATTCTTGGCGTAATGATTCTCTTAAGTCTATACAAAAAGCCTGTTTTGTGGTGTTTACTTGGGTTAATTATCTTCTTCACATTCCTAACGTTTTACTCCGCATATTTCAACAAAGTAACCGATTGCGGTTGTTTTGGAGATTTCTGGAAACTCACGCCTTGGGAAAGTTTCAAGAAAGATATTTTATTACTATTCTTTATCATCATTTTATTTTTAGGTGTGGATAATATCAAATCTATATTTTCTAAAAAAATAAACATCGGAATTACAATTGTAAGCTTACTAGCGTGTATTTTCTTTGGAAGACACGTATTAAATCATTTGCCAACATTCGATTTCAGACCTTATAAAATTGGCGCAAATATTACAGACGGAATGTCGGTTCCGCCAGATGCGCCCAGACCCGTTTTTGAATACATTTGGACATTTGATGTAAACGGAAAAATGCAAGAAATAACCACGCAAAGTACAGAATATCCAGTTGTAGAAGGCGGAACATACGTAAGCGTAAAAAGTGAAATATTAGAAGAAGGATACGAACCACCAATTCACGATTTCTCTATAGAAAGTATGGAAGATGGCGATGTAACCGAAATGATGTTAGAAGAAGAAAAACTCATCGTAGTTGTGATGTATAATTTGGATAAATCGGAAGATGCTGGACTTTTAAAAGTGAAAGCGTTTACAGATAAAGCACTTGAAAAAGGATACAAAGTAATTGGAGTATCATCTTCAGATCCGCAAGATATGAAAGACTTAGGAGACATAATGCACTATAATTTTGACTTCTATTTAACGGATGAAACGGCTTTAAAAACCATCATCCGATCAAATCCTGGAATCTTAAAACTAGAAAAAGGAACAATTATCGACAAAGCGCATTACAATGATTTTGACAATATAAAACTATAGAAAATTCTCTTTGGGAAAATACATTATATATAAAATTGGCTATGCATTTCTAACACTTTTCGGAGTTGTTACGGTGATCTTTTTCTTGTTTAATATTTTACCTGGCGATCCTGCAAAAATGATGCTTGGGCAAAATCAAACGGAAGAACAAGTGGCAATCGTAAAAAAGAAATATGGTTTTGATAAACCGCTGTTAACGCAGTATGCATACTATTTAAACGATTTATTTCCACTCTCATTTCATTCTACAACGGAAGAAGATTACACCTATTTATCCAAAAATAAATACAGCGCCACCAAACTATTTACGATAGGAAACACAACAACAGTTTTAAAATTTCCGTACTTGCGTGAATCGTTTCAGAAATCTGGAAAAAGTGTTTCGCAAGTCATCAAGGAAACCTTGCCAAACACAATTGTTTTAGCAGTTGCGGCAATAAGTATTGCGATGTTACTCGGAATCATTTTCGGAATCATTTCGGCGTTATATAAAGACACATTTATCGACAAAACAATTCAAATCATAAGTACATTAGGAATGAGCGTTCCGTCGTTTTTTAGTGCAATATTATTTGCATGGATTTTTGGATTTCTATTGCATGAATTCACAAACTTAAACATGACAGGAAGTTTATATGAAGTTGATGATTTTGGTGAATCAGTCAGCATTCGCTGGAAAAATCTCATCTTGCCAGCCATTGTTTTAGGGATTCGTCCGTTGGCAGTTGTCATACAACTCATGCGAAATTCGCTGTTGGAAGTCTTCAATCAAGATTATATTCGAACGGCAAGAGCTAAAGGATTAAGCGAGTTTCAGGTCGTAAAAAAACATGCGGTAAAAAACGCGTTAAATCCTGTAATTACTGCAATTTCAGGTTGGTTTGCTTCCATGTTAGCTGGAGCTGTTTTTGTGGAATATATTTTTGGTTGGAATGGACTCGGAAAAGAAATTGTTGATGCATTAAACAGTCAGGATTTGCCAATAATAATGGGTTCTGTATTGATAATTGCGAGCATGTTTATCGTTATAAATATTCTAGTTGACATCATTTATGGTTGGCTCGATCCTAAAATTAGATTACAATAAATGAAGAATACACAATTATATTTCGTCTATGTTCTGATATGTTGTTTGATGATTTCTTGCAATACTAAATCATCCAATAAAAACAAAAAAACTTCGGAAACTCCAGAAGCAACGCTGAAACAATTGCTGCCAAAGGAAACTAAAATTCGTGTTTTAATAGATAAAAGCGACTATACACTTTCAGTATTTACATCAGATACGTTGGTAAAACAATACGACGTAGTTTTTGGCGGAAATCCTATTGATGATAAACACAAAGAAGGCGATAAGTGTACGCCAGAAGGTGTTTTTGGTGTCCGAGACAAATATCCGCATCGCAATTGGTCAAAATTTATTTGGATTGATTATCCGAATGAAACATCTTGGAAAAAATTTAAATCGCGAAAAGCAAAAGGAGTCATAAAAGACGGCGAAACTATTGGCGGCGAAGTTGGAATTCACGGCGTTCCTGACGGAATGGACAACATGATTGATGCGAAACGAAATTGGACATTGGGTTGCATTTCGATGAAGAATAAAGACGTCAACGAAATCTATCCGTATATTACAAAACAGACACAAATTACGATTCAAAAATGAAATATATTATAAGCATACTTTTTATCACAGTCTTTTCAATAAGTTGCCAAAAGGAAATCTTAAAAGAATTTCCAAAAGAAGCATTGCAAGACACGATGCGTACTATTGATGGAAAAAAGATAAAGGTTGAAGAAATTTTAGCCAAACATAAAGGAGAAACCATTTTCATTGACATTTGGGCTTCTTGGTGTGGCGATTGTCTGAAAGGAATTCCAAGCGTAAAAGAAATTCAAAAAAATAATCCGCAATTCACATACCTATTTTTATCTTTGGATCGAAAAGAATCAAGCTGGAAAGTAGGAATCGAAAAGCACAACTTAATTGGAGAACATTATTTTCTACCGAAAGGTTTTAAAAGTGCGTTTGCAAAAGCCATTGATGTCGATTGGATTCCTAGATACATGATTATCAATCCTGACGGAAGTATCAAACTATACGAAGCCGTAAAAACAACTGATGAAGCATTGCGAGAAGCAATTAAACAATAAAAAAGTAAAAAAATGAGACGTAAAATAGTTGCAGGAAACTGGAAAATGAACAATGATCTTTCGGAAACGGAAGCTTTATTAAATGATTTAATAGCACAAGTATCAAATACACATGTTAGTGTCATGGTTGCGCCAGCATATGTAAACCTTTTTCAAGCGTTTACAGTATTAAAAGGACACGATATTGAAGTTGTTGCACAAAATATGCATCAAGAAGCAAATGGTGCGTATACAGGCGAAATTTCAGCGCAAATGTTGAAAAGTGTTGGAGTTAAAACGGTTATTCTTGGGCACAGCGAACGCAGAGCATATTTTGGCGAAACAGACGAATTGTTAGCCAAAAAAGTAAATACTGCCTTAGCAAATGATATGGAAATTGTATTTTGTTTTGGAGAAGAATTGGAAGATCGTAAAGCAGGAAATCATTTTTCTTTGGTTAAAAGTCAATTAAGCAACGCATTATTTCATCTGAATACAGAAGACTGGAAAGGTATTGTATTAGCGTATGAGCCAGTTTGGGCAATAGGAACTGGAGAAACAGCTTCGCCAGAACAAGCGCAAGAAATGCACGCTTTTATTCGAAAAACGGTTTCAGAAAAATTTGGAAGTGAAGTAGGAAATGAAGTTTCTATCTTATATGGAGGAAGCGTAAAACCTGCAAATGCAGCCGAAATATTTGCAAAAGAAGATGTTGACGGAGGATTAATTGGTGGCGCGGCTTTAAAAGCGGCAGATTTTGTAGCTATCATAAACGCATTATAAATGTCTACAACATATATAGGATACATATTTAAAGTAACTCCTGTGCAAACTGGAACTGAAATTTTAATTGCACAATTGGGTTTTGCTGGCTTTGAAAGTTTTGTGGAAAATGAAAAAGGTGTCAATGCGTACATTCAAAAAGGAGATTGGCATGAAAACATTTTAGAAGACATTCAAATACTAAGCAGTGACGAGTTTCAAATTAGTTATGAAGAAGAAGTCATAGAGCAAGTGAATTGGAATGAAGAATGGGAAAAAAACTTTCAACCTATTGAAGTTGATGGAAAATGTGCTGTTCGCGCGCCATTTCATGAAAAAACAAATGCCCAATATGATATTGTTATAGAACCAAAAATGAGCTTTGGAACTGGACATCATGAAACAACACATATGATGTTGCAACATATTTTGCACACAGATGTTACAGATAAAAAAGTGTTGGATATGGGTTGCGGAACTGGCGTTTTGGCAATTATGGCTGAAATGAAAGGCGCAAAACCACTAGACGCAATTGATATTGACAATTGGTGTTACTTAAATTCATTAGAAAATGTTGAACGCAACAATTGCAAACACATTTCTGTATATGAAGGCGATGTTTCGCTATTAGAAGGTAAAAAGTACGATATCATTATAGCAAACATTAATAGAAACATACTCTTAGAAGACATTCATCAATACGCAACATGTTTAAATTCTGATGGAATATTGTTTCTAAGCGGATTTTACACGGAAGATATTCCGATCATAACGGATGAATGTGCTAAAAACAAGTTAAAATTCGAGCGTAAGCTTGAAAAAAACAATTGGGTTGCGTTAAAATTTGTAATTTTGCCTTAAAATATTGACGATGAGTACACAAGAAAAAGTTGAGGAACAAGTAGAAACCTTAGAAGATGTACAAAAAAACAATGAAATTGTATTGTATAATGATGAGGTAAACACGTTTGATCATGTTATTGAAACATTAATTTTTGCATGTGATCATAGTGCTGAACAAGCCGAACAATGTTCCATAATTGTTCATTACAAAGGAAAATGTACGGTTAAAACTGGACAATATGAAGAATTAAAACCAAGATGCAGTAAATTGTTAGAAGCTGGACTTTCGGCAGAAATTATTTAGTAACTAGAAGATTTTAAATATATTAGCATACATAAGCGCTCCACAAGAGCGCTTATTTTTTTGTCAAATATTTAACAATATGCATATAAAGTGTTAATTTTTTAAGTATTCTCAGTTTTTTTAACATTTCATTAGCATTTTCTCAATCTTATTATTACATTTGAAACATGTTAAAAATCGCTCCAAACTTTAATTAACATTAACCAGTAAAACTTTAAATATGAAAAAATTTAAAAACTTAACCTTATTATTAGCCTTATCTTTAGGAATCACAGTTGTATCTTGTAGTAAAGATACTTCAGTAGTAGATGAGCAAGAAGACTCAGCAATTGGAATTCCACAAGACGTTCTTGAAAAAGCAAGATCTCTTCACTTCAACACATTTGACATGCAGGAAACGATGCTTGAAAAGCCAAATGGAAAATTGGAGCCTGCATATTTACTTGAAGATGACATTATAATGACACGCGACCAATTGATGAATATGGAACTTGGTGGAGACATTACTAGCAAGCAATATCGTACAAATAATTTAGTATCTGATGGAGTAATTACTATCATTGGATACACAGGAAATAACTCTAATGGATTAACAACTGCAATGCAAACAGGACTTCGTTGGGCAGTTGATAACTATAACGCATTAAACTTAGACATTAGTTTCAGTTTATCATTTGGTACTAACTATCAAAGTAAAGATATGGTAGTGTACCAAGTGTCTGGAGGCGCAGGTGGATCTGCAGGTTTCCCTTCAGGAGGAAACCCATACAAGTGGGTTAAAATTAACTCAGGAATGGCAGGTTACAGTAACAATGTTCACGAGCATGTTATTGGACACGAAATAGGTCACTCAATAGGATTCCGTCATTCAGATTACTTCAGCAGACAAAGTTGTGGTCAAAATTCAAATGAAGGAACTGCTGGAGTTGGAGCAATCCATATTCCAGGAACACCAACAGGATATGATTCAACTTCATTAATGAATGCTTGTTTCAGTTCTTCTGAAGATGGAGAATTTAATGGAAATGATGTCACTGCATTAAGATACATGTACTAATTAAATAGATAAATTATCGTATTAATAAAATAACACCGCGAGTGATTTTTAACATAGAAAAGACGCCTAACCAGCGTCTTTTTGCTATTTATAAATGTTTGAGATTATTTTTCTTCTTCTTTAGAAAGTGTAGATGGACATACAAATTCTGTAAATGGTAAGTCAGTTTTTTTGATTGCACCAAATCCGCCAGCAACATCAGTTACTTTATGAAAACCACGTGCTTTTAAAATAGAAGCCGCAATGACAGAGCGATATCCGCCAGCACAATGAATGTGATAGGCTTTGTTTGCGTCAATTTCGTTCATGTTTTTATCAATAAAATCTAGTGCAAAATGTTGTATGCCTTCTATATGTTTCGCTTGGTATTCGCCGTCTTTACGAACATCTAATACATTCAGTTTATTATTTTTAAAACGATTTGCAAATTCTTCTGCAGAAATAGAAGTAATACTTGCGGTGTCTTTTTTAGCCATTTTCCATGCGTTAATTCCGCCTTCTAAATAGCCAAGTGTATTATCGTATCCAACACGGGAAAGTCGTGTTACAGCTTCCGCAGATTTACCTTCTGGTACAATTAATAAAATTGGTTGCTTCAAATCTGTGATCAATGCGCCAACCCAAGGAGCAAAACTTCCGTTAAGTCCAATAAAAATACTATTTGGAATATGTGCTGCTAAGAAATCTTTTTGAGGACGAACATCTAAAACCAACGCATTTTCTTCATTCGCTAAAACTTCAAAAGCTGTTGGCGTTAACGGAACATTTCCTTTTTCCAAAACAGTTTCAAAAGTTGCATACCCAGATTTGTTCAACATCGCATTTTTAGAAAAATATTGTGGTGGCGGCGCAATTCCGTCCAAAACTTCCTTTACAAATTCATCTTTTGTCATAGCTGCGCGCAACGCATAATTCGTCTTTTTCTGTTCGCCAAGTAATCCAACCGTTTCTTTGCTTAAATTTTTCCCACATGCCGATCCAGCTCCATGCGCAGGATATACAATAACATCATCTGCCAACGGCATAATTTTGTTTCGTAATGAATCAAACAACATTCCAGCCAAATCTTCTTTTGTTAAGTCAGACTTAATTGCCAAATCTGGTCTTCCAACATCGCCCAAAAACAACGTATCACCTGAAAAAATAGCATGATCTTTCCCAGCTTCATCGATCAATAAGTACGTAGTAGATTCAAGTGTATGTCCTGGTGTGTGGAGTGTTTTTATTTTTATATTTCCGATGGTAAATACTTCTTCATCTTTTGCACTGTATATTTCGTAATCAGTAGTTGCATTTGGTCCAAAAACAATTGTAGCGCCAGTTGCTTTTGCTAAATCTAAATGACCAGAAACAAAATCTGCATGAAAATGCGTTTCAAAAACATACTTAATTTTCACGCCATTAGCGTTTGCTTTATCAATATATGATTTCGTTTCCCGTAACGGATCAATGATTGCCGCTTCACCGTTTGATTCTATATAATAAGCACCTTGCGCTAGGCAACCTGTGTATATTTGTTCAATCTTCATAATTTCATAATTTACAGGACAAAGATAGCAAACATTATAATTGTAAATGTTATGCTCGCATTGTATTTGTTTGTTAAAAATTGTACTTAGATTAATACTAAAAGTGCAATATTCAGCGTCATAAAACACTATATTTATGCAGAAATTTACACAAAATATGTCATCAGAAAAGTTTAAAATATGCATTACAATGGCAGGCGCAGTTTCTGCCGGAGCTTACACAGCTGGCGTTATTGATTATTTGTTAGAATCGTTACATTTATGGGAAAAGGCAAAAAAACATAATAAAATAGTAGGAGAAAATCATGTTGAGTACGATCATTCGATTCCGATGCATGATGTGGAGTTGGAAGTGTTAAGTGGCGCTTCCGCTGGAGGAATTACAGGAACGTTGACTGTTTTAAGTCTGTTAAATAAGGAACATAAATTTGTCAATAGAGACAATCCAACAGGCGAAGACAATGTGTTTTACCAATCTTGGGTGAAAATGGCAGATACTGATACAGAAAAATCGTTGTTGAAGTTATTGAATGTTGATGATTTGAAAGATGGCGAATATCCAGAATCGTTGTTAAATTCGGATGCAATTGATATTATTGCTGACAAAGCTTTGCAAACCAATGATAATGTGGCGTTTCCTAAGTATGTTTCTAAAAGTTTGGATTTGGTATTGACAACTACAAATTTACGCGGATTAAATTTTAATATCGATTTTAAAGATAGTGAAAGTGTAATTACGAATCACGGTGGTTTTTTTCGATATAAAATTTCTAATGAAGCTTTTAAACCTGGAATTCCAACAGATGAAGAGTCGTTATATTTTGTATTGGATTTGGAAAATTCAACACACGTTAATTACTTGAAAGAAGCAACATTGAGTACGTCTGCATTTCCGATTGGATTGAAATCGAGAGAGATTACAATTGCGCAAGAATATGTAGCGCGCTATCCAAAATATTTGTTTGATAGGAGTGAAGGTATTCGTGTCGATTTACAAAAAGATGATATGTATACGTTTAATTCTGTCGATGGCGGACTCATTAACAATGAACCGTTTGGTATTGGAATGAAAGTACTTTTGGAGAAAAATCCAGCGATAAAAGAAAAAGATAATTACGCCATTATCATGGTGGATCCTTTTCCAAATCAAGATAATAGTGAAGATGCGTACGACTCAAAAAGAGATATTATTTCTATTGCCAAAGGAATGTTTAAAGCATTGCGAAATCAAGTAATGTTTAATCAAGATGGAATTTTTGAAGCGTTGTCGTTAAGCAATCGTACAAAATTTCTGGTAGAACCAAAAAGAAAGCAACATTCGGCAACAGGATTGGTTCGTTCCAAAAGTGATTTAGCATCAGCGCCATTAAGTGGATTTGGCGGTTTTTTAGATGAATCGTTCCGAGAGCACGATTTTCAATTAGGGCGAAAAAATTGCCAATCGTTTTTACGGTATTATTTTGCTATTGAAAATAGAAACATAGTGAAACGATTTGGCAAGCAAGTAACTGCAGCATCACAAGATCGTTTTTGTTATGGCAATAAAGATGATCTCAATAAAGTTCCGAAATACTTTCCTATCATTCCTGACATGCGTGTGTTGCGCGCAATAGAAAGAAAATATGATACAAATACATATGGAATTGATGCAGAATTAGCGTATCCGAAATATCCAACCTTTGATATGGAAACGTTTGATCAAACTTATAAAAAGCCAATTCAGAAACGGATTCGTAAAATTGTGCAAAGCTTTACTAAAAATCGTTTTTATACGTTTGTATTTAGATTGTTTGTACAGCGCAAAACGTATCGCATAGTTCGCAATACCATCAAAGACAGTTTGGAAGAAAACGAATTATTGTAAATTGTAATGATTCCATTAAAAATATCCAGAATTCGCTTATATGATTTGCTTATTTTCAATATTTCGATGATCCGAAATAGCAGTTTTTAGGATTGATAACTCAAAAAATCATACAAAAACCATATTTGAATTCAATTATTTAATAGCTACAAAGTTTGCTAATTCTTGTAGGGTTACTCATTGTAAATCAAATTTTTAACACCAATTTTATTTGTACGTAATTTATAAATTACGTGTAGTGTTTCTTTTATGACGCTTATACTTTGCCTAAGTTTGTCTCAGGTTTTTTAGGTTATTTATTCTTTACTATAAATTTACAGACTTAAATTATTAAGTTCGAAAATTGAAGAATATATTTCTTATGAAAAAAGGAGTGTTGGGGGACACTCCTTTTTTATTTTTCTACTAAAAACGCAACGCTTATTAACTTTTCTCTACGCTCACAAAAAAAACCAAATTACGAGTTCAACATTTACTAATTTAGATTAAGTTTCAATGAATATTTTTATTGAGGTTTATTATTCTACAATTAGAAAGGAGTGTTGGGGAACACTCCTTTTGCTTTTTATACAGCTATTTTTTTGATGAGATTTTTTATGCTTTATAGTGTTTTAAAAAGAGTTTTCTAAATTGGAGTTCCTAAATTTTCAATCTTTTAAAGCATTCGAAAAATTTTAATAAAATAGACTTGTTATCGAATGGAAAAAGAATTATTTGTAAAATACAGTCAATAGTTTGTTGTATAAAATTGGCTATATTTTAATTAACTGCCTGAGTACCTGTGTAAAAAGATCACGATAGCATTAATCGTCAATATATTGTCATTCGTCTATACACTACTACTAACTGATCGACTTTTGCGGATCAATTATCTTTCTAACCTTATATTTGCTGCATACTATTTAGTATTACGATAATTACAATCTGGTAAATTGTAAAGAAATAAAGAACTTTTTGTGCCCCCAAAAAGTTCTTTTTTTTGTTTAAGAAAATTTCAAAGTATATAAAAATAGAATTTAATGGTCGTTTATCGATATAAATAGACCGTTTATCTGTATAAAATTATATTTTCATCGACTTTGTAAGGTGTGAATTATATACTAGACTATATTTACAGTATAAATATTTAGTATTTTAAGTGTTAACAATCTGATAAATTGTATTAAAAATAAAAAGAGAATCCTTTGCCCTGAGGATTCTCTTTTTTTTTAAGCGGTTTTTTATTGTGTGATTATTTTTTATTCTTTTCTATAAAAATCTGTTGAAACTCTTTTACTTTCATTATATCAATTTCAGTCTCAGACGCTCCTTTTTGACTTTGTAAATACCCATCAAATACGTGACTGATGTATATAGGAGATTTTGGAGTTCCGCTACTAAAACTCTGCGCGCTGTGGCATGAAAAGCAGTTTGTTAAGTTGCTAACATTGATGCTCGCTAAACTTGAATTGAATGTTTGTGTATAGGTTTCCATAGTAATATTGGCAGAGTTTAAAGAACCTCTTGCAACTGAACCAGGTGTTGCACTTCCAATTGAACTTCCTTCTTTTATTATTAATGCTATTTGTTCTGCAGGTGTTAAACCATCAGTATTAATCCAAATAGAACCAGTATATGCATAGTTGTTCCAAACATCTGTTAGTTTTTCAGCAACACTAGCATCAATATTTTTGATATTATTATAATTTTCTGGCTCTGACTGACTTGTCGTCATGAAATTTGTTGTTGGCGTACCACCTTTAACTCTTGGAACACCATATTCAAAAAGCGAATACGCTTCACTCATAGAGGTACCTGTCCATTTAATTCCATCAATAGTAGAAACACTTCCTTTTTTAAATAATAATTTTTCAGTATCGGCACTAGCAGTTCCTTCTGTCCAATTAAAAGCAGGTGCAAGGTTGTTGTGTTCAAATGTTGCCCAAATAAATTCAGGATGATTTTCTACAACACCTACAACATGCATCCCTAACATAGCAACTTCAACAGTTTTACCATCAATACTTGCATTTGTAGTGTAATAATTTGCTAAATCTGCTGCTGGAATCACAGAAGTTGGAATCCAAGACGTTTTTAATTCAAACGATCCTACTGGAAATGCTTTTGAGTTTGAAGGTTTTATTGTTCCATTATGTAAACCTTTAGCAAATCCTTTTGCGGCAGTATTCATTGTGTTGTTCATGTAGATTGCATAAAACACAGTTCCTGCGACACCATTGGTATTAAAGTTAGGATTTGATTCTAAAATAGCGGATGATCCTGCTTGTTCTGCATCTTTTGTTGATAATGCAAGTAAAACGCCGCTTGGAATGGTAACTGGTTTCATATATGGATCGACTTGTGTAATACTAGCATCTCTTAAAAATAATGGTGTTTTGCTAGCTGTAGCATCAGGTACTGTTAACCACAGAAACTTTTGCCATGACCATTGATGAAAAATACAATTGGCTGTTTCGCTTGCCGCAAAAGGACTGTTAGCGCCTTCTGCTGGTGCTTTAGTTTGTGTATGCGGAAACCAATCTGACTCGCAATTGCAAGTACTTGTTGTTTCTGCATCTGCTAAGTCATAACTACTTTCAGTTTTCACATCGGTTATGGCATCATCATCTTGTTTGTCTTTTTTCTTCTCTTCACAAGAGTGTAAAAATAATAGTGCCACACATAGCAACATCACAGTTTTTAATAAGGATTGGTTTTTCATTTTATTTTGAGATTAATTGGTTGGTTTAAAGGTGTAATTTGTAACTTCAAATTTCATAAAAAATGAGATCATATACTAGCGTATAAATACTTGATTTATGACGTTATTTTGAAGTAAACTGAAAGGAAGTTACGGAAAATCTTCTAATGAAGCCTTAAATAAGAAATAATTACTTTTTTGTAACTATTTGATTTATAGTTTAAAAATAGTTTTTTAATTACGCTACTTCTGTTTTTGTAATTGTATCTGAGAAATATCGCGAAAGCTGTAAAATTTAAAAAAGAAAACCGCCAATTGTTAGTTGACGGTTTGAATAATTTATAAAAAGTGATTTTTAAATTTTACTTTCTCGGATACCGTAAATCTTGCGCTTTAATCGTGTAATCAATGGCTTTTTTTCCGTCGGAATCATAAATAGTTAGAAGCAACGTGCGTTCTTTTCGTTTGCCAGAAACGTCAATAATTCCAAAGTTACGATTGTAAAATGTTTTGTCTTTCACTTGAAGCGTATTGCCTTCGTCTCTTGCTTTATGAGTTCCAGCGGTAAGCGGAGAACACGTAATATCAATCAACGGATATGCGTCTTCACGCTCCAATCTGGAAATCTCTGTATGATGTCTGTCGCCACTAATAAAAAATACGCCTTCTATTTTGGAGTCATGCAAGCGTTGTAACAACTTTGCGCGCTCCGTTGGATACATTGCGTAGTTTTCAAACTTTGCGACATCACTGATCACTTGTCCGCCATTTACGATGATTTTAAACGTCGCGCTGCTATTCGTTAACGCATCAATCAGCCAATCCAATTGTTGTTTGCCTAAATACGCTCTGTCATCATTCGGATCTCTATTTGGCGCTCTGTGATATCGATCATCCAACATAAAAACTTCTACATCATTCCACGCAAAATGTTGTGTTACGCCGCCATTTCCGGCAGCATTTGTATTCAAATTTCCCCAATATTTATTAAAAGTATTCTCCGTAATTTTTTTATTCACATAACTACGATCTCCATCATTTGGTCCATAATCATGATCGTCCCAAGTTGCATAATGATGTACACTTCCTAGTAATGCTTGCAATTCTGGAGTTGCGCGCGTATGTCTGAATCGATGGCGAATTCCAGTTTCAGTCATAAAATCGGGCGTTCGCAAATACATATTATCGCCAACCCATAACATTAAATCTGGATTTTTTGCAAGAATAGCATCAAATATTTGATACTTTCCACCATACGGATTCGGTCGGTCATCTTTAGTTTCATTAATAAAACTACACGAACCTAACGCAATTTTAAAATCTGGCGGATCAGTTCTGTACTGCCATAAAGTTTGTGTCTGAAACTCTAATTTATAAGCTCTTGGAACGTATATGTCATTGATATACAGTTTATATCTATATGTTTTTCCGTAGTCAACTTCGTTTGGCGTTAACTTCGCTATCAAGTCATTTTCTAAAGTAGTTTGAATGTTTTTTGTGAATTTTTCATTTTCATCAGAAGCAAAATAGCCGATTTTCACGTTTGCTGGTTTCGTAGTTTGAACCCAAATTAATGCTTCTCTAAAATCTGAATATCCAACCATTGGTCCAGATTGTAATAAATTTTCTTGCGCAATACTTACAAAAGAGAAAACTAAAAATAGGCACGACAATAGGATATTTTTCATGATGTAAATTAATTTAGAATGTAAATTTCAGCATAAAAATATGGATACAGATTGAATCTAGGTTATAAATTTTAATAATATCTTTTCTTGCGGATAAATTAATATCAAAATGGTAGATTTCAAAATTATGTATACTTTTAGCAAAGAACTAATCAAAAAGTATGAATACATGGAACAAAACACGCCCAAAACTGGATATTTGCTATTTCCTTTTACGTTTGATGTGAAAGCTTTGCAAGTAGATTTAGCAACCTGTATGAAGTTTAACTTTTTGGAAAATTATGTGCCAACTAATTATGCTGGAAAAGACTATATTTTGCCACTTCGTTCTGTTGATGGAACTTTAGATTCTGCTGTTGCTACTGAAAATCAAGCAAGTAGATTCAAAAATACAGTTGTATTGGATGAATGTCCATATTTTGACGAAGTGATCAATTCTTTTTTATGCGACAAAGAAGCTGTTCGATTGATGAATCTCCCAGCGGGAAAAATTGTCAATACACATATTGATTACAATGGCGGTTATGAAGATGGAATTTTCAGAGTTCACATTCCAGTGATTACAAATGATGAAGTTTTCTTTATTTTGAATGATGAACGTTTGCAAATGCGTTCCGGTGAAGCTTGGTATACAAATATAAATTTGCCACATGGCGTAGAAAATAACGGAACTACACATCGCGTTCATTTGGTAATTGATTGTATTAGAAACGATTGGTCGGATGAATTATTTTTCTCGCTGGCACCAAAAGAAAGCTTTTTTCCTTCGAAGGAAGAAGAATCGCCAGAAACCTTACAACGCATGATTGACGAATTTAAAAATCATCAAAATCCTGTATTTTACGAAATTATCGCAGAGTTTGAAGAAAAACTGAAAACGTTTAAGTAGTAAAATGAAATAAATAAAGTGTATGAAAAAAATAATTCAAATAATAGCCATGTTATGTGTTGTACACGTTTCAGCATGCACTTGTGATCCGCCAAGCATTACCGAAAAATATATAAATTCTGATTTTGTTGCAAATGTGACGCTCGTAAAAATTTATCCAAACGAAAAAGATCAAGAATTATACAAAGCCGATATTAAAACGAATACTTTGTATAAAGGTGAAAAAATAACTTCAATTTATGTAGTAGGAAATAATGGCGGTATTGGATCATCTTGTAGCATTTTTATCGAAAAAAACACAACTTTAATAGCTTACGCATCTCGTACTAAAGATGGGAAATATACAATTGGTATGTGTTCGGGTTTGCTATATATAGACTATTCAGGTATTTATCGGAAGAAACGACGAAAAACAGCACGCGCAATGAAGCAGCAACGTCGGGAACTTGCTATTTTGGATCTTTTCAAGAAAAAGAAAATTAATCATACAAATAAAATTCACTATCGCGAAAAAGGAAAATTACACAAACAATTGGTGCAGTTTAAAGGCATTAAACTCAAAAAAACGTACGCCTTTTTTGAACTTACATTTACATCTGATGTAAAAGTGAAATTGGTAAAAATGATTGATAGTTTTAATAACCCTGTTGACGATAAGTTAGTAGAAATTTTAAAAACCAGCTCTTGGAGTAGTTTTGACAATGGAATTCAAGATAAAATTCCTGAAAACAGTACGTTGATGATTGGTATTTATTTTTACGAATCAGAAGGGAAATACGAGAGTTTTATCAGTCAATATTATCTTTAAGTATTTAACGTTCCATCACAAACAAAGCAATCATTACAAAAGCGATAATTCCCGCAATTGCGCATAGAAATCCTATGATAAAACCTTTTAAAAAGAGTAATTTTTCTTGTGTCATTTTAATGATATAAAGTATTAAAAATAGCAAAGCGGCGGTTGTGAAACCAAGCCGCTTTGCCTGCCTAAAGTAAATAATATAAAGGCTTATCAACTTAAAAAAGAGACCAATACACATGTTGCAGATGCTTAGAATTCCCAGTTAACTAAGCGCAAAAACTTAAAAACTTAATAAAAAAAAATTGCGCTTCATGTGTTGGTCTCTTATATCATTATAAATTTTTGGAGCTACTAAAAGCAATCACTTTTTTATGAAATCCAACTAACTATTTCAGATGTTTTTAGTAGCTTTTCCCAAAAATCACTATAAAAATTTTGTGTCTTTAATAATGTTCTATGACTTCCATGTACTTTTGTTTCTCCTTCTTGAATTATATAAATTTCATCGACAACTAACTTTAAATACTGTAAATGATGGGAAATAATAATGATGGTAATTTTTGATTTTAATTGTTTTAATACTTTAAAAACGAACATTGCAGTATTTCTGTCCATCGTTGCCGTGAATTCATCCAAAATGAGCACTTGTGGCTTTTTGTATAAAACTCGAATTAATGCCAATATCTGTTTTTGTCCGTCAGATAAATTTATGCCGTCTTTTCCTAACAAAGTTGCGTAGCCTTTTGGTAAACTTTGAATAAAATCTTCAAAACTATATTCCGTAATAAACGCGTCCACATTTTGAAGCGAATCTTTTTTGCCTAAGACAATATTGTCAAATAAAGTGCCTGGAAAAATGATAATTTCTTGCGGAATAACGCCAATCATAGTGTGCCAATCTTTGGTTGAAATTTGTTGTAACGGAATTTTTTCATTCACTAAAATTTCTCCATTGGTATGTGTGTATTTTTTTTGAATTAGTTGACTCAGCGTAGTTTTTCCGCAATCACTTTCGCCAACAATGGCAATACATTGATTTTTAGAAACCTGAATATTTATCTTATTTAAAATTTGTTTTCTGCGTGAAAAGGCAAAAGAAACATCTGTAATAGTTAATGATTCAAACTGTGTAATTAGTGTTTTTTCTGAGGATTCTTCTTCCAAAGCAATCAATTCGTGCATTCTGTCAAAAGCAACTTGCGCTTCATTGATCGGAATTGCGACTAAAGCCAAACTTGCCACAGAAGGAAGCAACGAACTTGCAATGCACAAAACGGCTGTCAGTTCGCCAATCAACATAAATCCGCTATAAACTTCAAACGCCGCGTACATTAAAACGCCCATTAGGAATAACACGCCAAATACACTTGAAAATAGCGACAAACGCACATTTATTTTCCCTAATTGAAATATCTTATCTTGAAAATTTCCATACATACGTTGATTCATTTTCTGGAAAACACTTAGTCTTTTTGTGTTTTTTATGGTTGAAATATTTTGAATCGAGTTGATATAATTGCTCTCATTATCTGTAGAACTTCGCATGATTTCCTTTTGTGCTACAATGATTTTTGTATTGAAACCATATATAAATAGAAAATAAAATGGCAAACTTATAGCTGCAATCAAGCCAATTTTCCATGAATAATAAAATAGAAATGCTAATGAAACAATAGAAATTAATGTATGAATAACAACATTTCCTATAATTACTTTGATCACATTTTGAATTCGTTGTGTATCGTTGAATCTTGCCACCAATTCGCCAATCTTTCGCGTGTCAAAAAACGGTTTTGGCAATCGCAACAATGATGTGTAAAATCGATCAATAATTCGATTGTTTAAATCTTTGCTTTGTGAAATCAGAAAATTATCGCGCAGCGTCGTAAAAAACACTTTTACTAATAATAATACGGAGACGATAACGATACTAAAAATGAGCATATTGGTGTTTTTAGAGGGCAATATCTGATCGATTAATTGTTGTGCAAACACCGCAATGCTCATTCCTAAAATTGCAATACATAATCCTAATATAAAGCTGTATCCAATGGTTTTATGATCGGGTTTCAAAATGTTTAAAAACCATTGTTTTCGTAGTTGATGTCTTTTAGTAAATTTTTCTGAATTTTCGTCAATCGTGAGCGATAGAATTACTTGGTAAATAATTCCAAAGGCTAAAATTAAAATCGCCAGTATCAAAACATATATAATCGAATTAAATTTCATAAATTTTGAATGTTTAAGATTGAACAAAAAGTGAAATCATCTTTAATACCTTACAATTTTGTTGATGGCTACTAGCTGTTTTGGTAATACAACTAGTAGCACGTTAATCAACAACCATACTTAAAAAAGTATTTTTTCGATTTAAATATTTACAAGCTGCCGTCGCGTAAAGAAATCGGTTAAAACTCTAGCTCAAGTGGCAGAAGCAAACAATTTAGATCATTTATAGAAGTTTTAAATAACCAAAAAAACTTCTATCTTTTTTGAATCGTTATACTTTTCATTGCTGTAAATGTAAGTGGAAAGTTTACCTAAAAACAAGAGAAGCTATTCACGATTTATAAATCTTTCACAAATACTTACAAAAATTCACTAACTTGAAAGTATTAAAAGTCTTACCTTAAAAATGACTTATATAGCTTACATTAATATCCCATGATTTATACAAAAAAAGTTTTCAAAACCCTAGCGTTCATAATGGCTTTACAGCTTTTTAGTGCGTTTTTGGTTGCGCAAAATACTATTACAATACATAGTGTTGATTCTACCAAACTACAAACAGAAACTATTAAAATTGATTCTGTAAATCTTACTACATTTGAAGAAAAATTGCAAATAGCAAAACAAAGTAAGGATACATTAGAAATTGCATTGCAAAAAGCAAAACAAAGTAAGGATACATTAGGGATAGCAAATGCGTACGATGAATACTCCGAATTTTACCTTAAACCTTTAAACAAACTCAGTTTAGCATACAGTGATAGTATTCTCTTTATTACAAAAAATTTAAAAAACAATGAGAAATTTCCAGCTCTTGGGTATCATCTAAAAGGAAGGTATTATTATAGAAAAGGAAAGTACAATACGGCGTTCAAATATTATGTAGACGCATTGCATTTAGCCAAAGAAAACACGCTGCTTTATGAAACCATTAATTTTAATATTGCTTTAATAAAAAATACAACGAAGCGACATGAGGAAGCCAAAAAAGTATTTAAGCAATATGTCAATTTTTTAGAAGGATCTAAAAATAAAAAACTAGTTGAAAAATACAATTTAGGATTATATGCACTTTCACATTCGCTCACGTATACGGGACAATTAGATTCTGCTACACAGTACATAGCTAAAGGAATGAAAAGTTCTATCGATATAGAAGATCATCATGCTTATAATTACTTTGTATTGAATTCAGGAATTAACTCGTATTTCAAAAAAGAATATGAAACATCGATTGATAGTTTAACCAAAGCAAAAAAACTATTTTTGAATGACACTACCGAAAGACCTTCGTTAGCCTTTGCGCATTTATATCTTGGAAAAAATAACCTGACAATGAATAATCCTAAGTTGGCTAGGAAACATTTTAGAAGTGTTGATTCAATCTTAGAGATTACAAAAGATGTGCTGCCAGAATTCTTAGATGCCTATAAATATTTACGAAAACATTATGAATTAGTTAAAGATGAGGAAAAACATCTTCACTATTTGAAGCAAGAAATAAAATTTAATGACATTTATACTGCAAGCTATGAAGACTTAATCCTAAATTTAAAGGATTATGATAATGAAATATTGATTAAAATAAAAGATAAAATTATTAAAGAATTAAATAAAAAAAATAAAACGTCCGATACTACAATTATTATATTACTGTCCTTATTATTAACGTTTGCTGGCGCGATTTATTATTTTTTCCGAAAACAAGTCATTCACAAAAAGCGTTTCCATAAATTATTAGCAGCACAACAAGAAAAGCAATCTAAAAAGGCAGCCGCGATAAAAGAAGAAGTCACGATTATTGAAAACAATCTAAAGGAATTACCCGAAGATTTAGTGAATGATATTTTGGCAAAACTCGAAAAGTTTGAAGCTACCGATAAGTTTGTCAAGAAAAGATACACCTTACCACAATTGGCAAGAGAACTCAATACGAACGGCACTTATTTGTCAAAAGTAATTAATGAAATCAAACAAGTAAACTTTGCAAACTACTTGAATCAACTTCGAATTGAATATTCCATTGAGCGTATTACAACCGATTCCCGATTCCGAGAATATACCATAAAAGCCATTGCAGAAGATAGCGGATTTAAGACGCAACAGTCGTTTTCGGCAGCTTTTTACAAGAAAACGGGCATAAAACCATCATTCTTTATACGACAGCTAAAAAGCAAAATAAAAAATTCAAATAATTGATATTCAGTATTTTAGAATCAAATCTGTCATTTAAAATTTATAAATAGTTCATAACTTCATTTGGATTTGATAGTAATTATCTCATACATTTAGTATAACATTAAAACAATTAAATATGAGAAACAAGACCAAATACCTAGACAAATTGCTATTATCTAAAGTTAGAATAGCAAAAGTAAACGAACGAGAAATGATTTCTGGAGGTGGCCGAAGAACAAGAGAAGGTAACTCAAAAACAGGAGACACTAGAATGCATGTGCAGGTTCAAGCACACGATGTATTTGTGAAGTAATAAAATTACATTAGAGTAGCTAAGTGTACAAGTCATTCCAAAGGCTTGTACGCTTCATTAATCCCAGAAAATTATGTGTAAAAAAGTGCTGTTTATTTTGTGTATTATTTTTATAAGTTGCTCCAAAGAGAAACAATTTGAAAGAGGAATACCAAGCCATATAGAAAGTAATACTTCCGAACTATATCATGGTAAAGAGATTATAGATACCTACCGACCGCTCGAAAATATCAAGGATTCTATGATTCTCGATTGGTATCAAAAAGAAACATTATTTGCACAAAATATATTGCAAAACATCTCAGGCCGAGAATCGTTTCAAACAAATACAACGAATGCTTCCGCAGAAATATCAGAACTAACATTTACAAACGACGATCATTATTATTACTTGAAGAAAAATCCAATAGAGGAATCAAAAAAACTGTACAGCAGGCATGAAATAGCAGGAGAAGAAATCTTAGTTTTTGACCCTGAAACTTATAAAATTCAATCAAAAAACAACTATTATATTAACTATTTTAACCCAAGTTGGGATAATACTAAAATAGTAATTAGTCTCTCTAAAGACGACGAAGAAATATCTGAAATGATCATTTTAGATGTGAAAACCAAAAAAAAATATTCGCAAATTATTTACAATTCTTGGCCAACTGCTTTAGGCGGCGTTCGTTGGTTATCGGATGATAGCGGATTTTTTTACGAATACATTCCTGAAACCAATAGTGATGCTGAAGAATATTTAAAGAATGTAGAAACCGTTTTATACACATTAGGAAGCGATCCGAAAAAGAGAAACGTTATTTTTTCCAAAGAAAATAATCCTGAAATACAAATGAATTCGGGCGATTTTCCAGAAGTAATTGTACAGAATCAACATGACAAATATATATTCAGTAACGTATCTGGCGCAAGTCCATATTATGAATATTATTTTACGGAATATGAAAATTTATACAATCAGAAAATACACTGGAAACCATTATTTAAACAAGAAGATAAAATTCCATATTTCTTTATTGATGGCGATGACATGTATTTTGTGACAGCGCGAGAAGCGTCAAACTTTAAGATTTGTAAAACATCGTTGAAAAACCCAGATGTGAGAAACGCGGAAGTTTTGGTAGCAGAAGATCCAAATGCAACGATTTCAGATTTTACGATTACAAAAGAAGGGCTCTTTTTTGTGAAGACTAAAAATGGTGTTTCTTCTAAATTATATTGTTTAAAATCGGGTTTGATTGAAGAAATCCCGATTCCAAAACCTGCAGGAGCAATCTATTTAATTGCAAAAGGCGCAACGTATGATGATTTATGGATAGAAATTAATGGTTGGACCACAAATGAAGTTCGCTACAAATATGATTCAAACCAAAAAAAATTTACCGAAGAAAGTTTAGATCCTAAAAGCAAAAAAGCTACATATGATGATATTATAGTGGAAGAAGTAGAAGTTGCGTCGCATGATGGAACGTTGATTCCTATGTCGTTAATCTATCATAAAAACATTCAAAAAACAGGCAATAATCATGTATTGATGAGAGGTTATGGAACGTATGGTATTTCCTTGAAACCTGAATTAGAAACGATGATGATGGAATGGATTGCTAAAGGCGGAATTTACGCTGTAACACACGTTCGTGGCGGCGGCGAAAAAGGTGATACGTGGCACAAAGCAGGATTTAAAAAGACAAAACCCAATACGTGGAAAGATTTTATTGCGTGTACCGAATATTTGATTGATAAAAAGTACACAAATCCGAGTAAAATTGCGGCGTGGAGTTCTAGCGCAGGCGGAATTTTGCTTGGTCGCGCTATTACAGAACGTCCAGATTTGTATGCAGCAGCTATTATTCGCGTTGGAAAACTGAACACATTACGTTCTGAAAACACGCCAAATGGACTCAACGGAATTAAAGAATACGGAACTGTAAAAGATGCTTCCGAATTTGAATATTTGCTAGAAATGGACGCGTATCATCATATAAAAGATGGCGAGAAATATCCAGCAGTTTTACTAACCGCAGGAATGAATGATACTAGAGTTCCGGCGTGGCAACCTGGAAAGTTTGCTGCACGAATGCTGAAAGCAAATGCTTCCGATAAACCAATATTATTTAATGTCGATTTTAATAGTGGACACGGTTTTGACGCAAGCGCCGAGAAACGAAAAGCGGAACGTCAAGATATTTTATCATTCGCTTTTTGGCAAACAGGACACAAGGATTTTACACTGAAAACAGAAACGATTAAGATGAATTAGTTCATTCATTAATGAAAAGAACAGATTTCTGAGAATATCTTTCCTAAATTCTTCGAAATACTTATTTCATCTCAAAAAATATAGATAATTTTCTAAACAAGCCAATTCATTTGCCAAATTTAGAAATAGAAACACTAGCTTTAAACAAAAAATAGTATGAAAAAAGCGCTTGGATTAATTTTTGGATTGTTATTAATTTCATGTAGTAATTCTGAGGAATATGAAAAAATTGCTGGAGAATGGAATTGTACAACATGGATAACGGAATCTACGGGAGCAGATAGATGCAGAGATAATGTGTATTTTAACTTTAAAGGCGATAAAACATATGATTCTAAAATAGGAGGACAAGAAGAGTCTGGAACTTATAAAATAGCAAACGGATTGTTATATTCTACTCCAAAAGGGAAATTAGAAATAGGAGTAGAGATTACTACTTTGAATACAGATACGTTGCAATTTGTTATGAGTAGATCTGGCGAAAAAGAAATATTGACGTTGTTGCGGAAGAAGTAAAAACGTCATTCTGAACTTGACTGGTTTATTTTATGATCCAGATAAAGAGAGCAGCTTTGAAAACGAAAAACTTACTAAAATAAAAAGAGGTCGTCTAAAAAGTCGAATTTTCGTCAAACCGAACTTGATTCGGTTTCCCATAATCATTGAAAATCAATATAATGAGATTCTGAATCAAGTTCAGAATGATGTTTTCAACACTTTTCAGATAAAGCTCCGCTTTGAGAATCAAAAAATCAATACTACACTTCATTCCAAAAAAAGAAGCGAGCTTCATTTTTGAAACTCGCTTCATATTGAATCTTTTTTTGATTCATTGTGACCTCGACTGGATTCAAACCAGTAACCTCTTGAGCCGTAATCAAGTGCGCTATTCAGTTGCGCCACGAGGCCTTTTTTTGTGGGTGCAAATATATTTATTTTTATAGTAATTACAAACAATAAAGTGTAAAAAGTGAATCTTTTTTAAACTTATTTTTGATTACGTCCAATAAGTCATTTGCATAAAAAATGTTGTTTTTAACCTAATGCTTTGGTTGTGACGTAATAACGCCAGCCAATAATTGCTAATTGAAATTTTGTTGCCTTTCCCAAATCCAATTGTTTTTTGGAGAAAGAAGGCAATAGTATTTTGTTCAACTTCGCTAGTATTGTGAACATCTTTTTTTTCATGACGAAATGATCTTAATTTAAAATTAAAGATACTAAATACCAATTGATAAAAAAATAAAAGGCAAGTTAACTAAAACTTGCCTTTGTTGAATCTTGTGATGAAAAAATTTATTTCTTTTTCTTCGTTTTAATAATAATCACACCATCTTTCCCTTTGTCTCCGTATTTTTCGGTAGCAGATTTTCCTTTTAAGACAGAAACACTTTCAATTTTGTCAGTATCCAAATTCTTCATCTTACTTTCATCAACTATTTTTCCGTCAACTATAATTAGAGGCTTTTTATTGTTAGAATTGTTAAAGACAATCTTATTATCTTCTTCTTTAATAATTTCTATTTCAACGTCTTTATCTTTTGTATCGTTTGAAGTTCCAACAAAAATAAAGCTGTTTCCATCACCGTTTTTAATCTCAATTTCCTCTTCAATGATTTTGTCTGCAGCTATATTTTTTCCATTGACAATGATAACTTCTTTTCCGCCTTCTTTCTTTACATCAATCGTTTTTACGTCACCTTTGTGCGTCCATGTATTTACTTTTACATTGCTTCCGTCTGACGATTTTATAATGATTTTTTGATCCTCATCATCACCTTCAATATATTCAGAAGTTACTTTATATGTGTAAGTTCCTTTGCCCATATTTTCAAATGCACTTGATTTAATGAACAATTCATTGCCGCGTTTTCCCAACTGAATTTCAGTAATAGCTTTGTCTTTGGCAGCTTTAAATTTGCCATTAGCAGCTTCCATGTTTTTGGAAGTTAAGATTAACGAAATTTGGCTAATTTCTCCTTTCGAATTAAAATCAACATCACTATATGTCATTTTAATATCCTGTTTAGAGAACATTTTTTTATACGCTTTCAACTCTTCAATAGAAGTGTTTTTTGTAATTACTACGACTAAATCGCCCATAGCAACTTCTTCAATAGTAGCTTTTTCGGCAGTTGGAATTGTAGAACTAATTTCTTTTGCGATGACTTCTGTATTAAACAGAAATACAAATGCAATAAGCAACGGTAAAATAAGAAGTTGTTTCCATCGATTCAGATGTTTTGATTGTGTTTTTTGTAACATAACGATTCGTTTTTTGATTAATGAATTATAAAAATTATTGGTGAATGCAGGGCAATACGTATGACCTGAAACTTTCAATAATGTACGTTGATATTCTTTTTTTGAAGGTATTTGTTTGATGGCTGAACTATCTGCCAAAAATTCTAAATTTTGTAAAATAAACTTTTTGTAAAACCACGCTAACGGATTGAACCACATAAAGATGCAATACAACTTTGCCACAAAAACATCTACGGAATGTAATTGTCGACTGTGCGCTTGTTCATGTTTTAAAATCGCGGCCAACTCAGTTTCAGAATACAACGCAGGATTGTATACGATGTAATTGAAAAATGAAAACGGCGAAAAAGTGGATGTAGTTTCAATATATATAAACTGTTCATCTCTTCGTGAAATAGTAGATGTCCAAAGTAATTTGCATAACGAAGTGAGTTCTATCAAAAATTTGACAAAGAAAAATAAAACACCTGTAATATATACAAATAATAAAATAGCTATCCAAGAAATTGAAGTTTCTTGCGCAACAGTAATTTCTGCATTCACAAATAGGTTATTCGCGGCAGTTGTCAATGTTGGAATCTCAACGTATTTCGTAATTACCAAAAAAGGCAATACTAAGGAAATGATCATTCCGGCTAACAAGAAAAAACGATTTCCGCTAAAGAACGTTTCTTTTCGTAACCATAAAAAATAGGCACCTAGAAACAGTAGCAATATTCCAGCACTTTTTGCGAAAAATATAAATAGTTCGTCCATTATTTTTCTTTTTCAATAAGGTTAATAATCTCTTTTAAATCGTCTACACTGATTTTTTCTTCTTTCGCAAAAAACGAAACAACATTCTTATACGAATCATTAAAATAATGCTGAATTGCAGAATCCATATACTTTTTACGATATGCTTCTTTGGTCACCACAGGATAATATTGATGTGTATTTCCGTATGCATTGTGACTTACATATCCTTTTTCTTCTAAATTCCGAACAATTGTGGATAAGGTATTATAATGAGGCTTCTTCGTAGTAATTTCTGCTAGTACATCTTTCACAAAAGCCTTTTCAAGCTGCCAAATGATGTGCATTATTTCTTCTTCTTTGTTTGTTAATTTTTGCATAGTTTAAATAAATTCAACACAAATATAACTAAAAAAATAGTTATTAAACTATAAAAATAGTTAAACAACGAATTTTATAGTTTATTTAACATCTAATAGGAAATAGTATCTTCGCAAAAAAAATTAGCAATGGAAAACATAGCATATGTAATTATAGGATTAATTCTGTTAGTTGCTGGAGGAGAATTTCTAGTAAGAGCTTCGGTAGGATTGTCTTTTAAATTGAACATATCTAAAATGGTCATCGGTCTTACAGTAGTTTCGTTTGCAACATCTGCGCCCGAATTATTGGTGAGTGTAAATGCTGCGTTAAATGATTCGCCTGCAATTGCCATTAATAATGTTATTGGTTCTAACATTGCCAATCTTGGTCTCGTATTAGGAATCACAGCGATTATTGGACCTATTGCAGTCAACAATACTTTTTATAAGCTCACCTGGCCAGTATTAATGGCGTTCTCCTTATTAATTTATTATTTTTTATGGAACGATGATGTATTAACTCGTTTAGAAGGAATTATTCTATTAATTTGCTTGATTGTATTCTTAGTTGTACTCATTCGCTCCGCAAGAAACAACAAAGATGATGTTGATATTGAAGAAATTGACGCTGTCGCTGCTACAATATCATACTTAAAAATATTCACTTGGTTAGCCATTGGTGGCGTAGCATTATACTTTGGTTCCGAATTTTTGGTAGCAGGCGCAAAAGCATTTGCAATAGAAATGGGCGTAAAAGAAGGAGTTATTGCAATTACTATGATTGCTATCGGAACGAGTGTACCAGAATTAGCAGCTTCCGTCATTGCTGCAATGAAAAATGAAAAAGCAATCTCGCTCGGAAACTTAATCGGTTCTAACATATTCAATATTGCTTCTGTATTAGGTATAACAGCTGTTATTACGGACATTCCTGTAGTAGAAGTTTCCATTCTTTCCAGAGATATTTTTTGGATGTTAGGTTTTGCCTTTATACTATATCCGTTGGCGTTTATTCCGAAGAAGTTTGGAATTGAACGCTATGAAGGTGTATTGTTATTTTTGAGTTATGTGTTATTTATCTATCTCGTTTTTTAAACAAGAAAATTATTATTTTATCAAATAGTGCGTATAAAGCCTTTATTCCTGACTCTAAGAGCATAGCGGTCTTATATCTTTTTATTATTATTTGACTTTTTTTGGGTAATGTTTTTTTGATTTAAACCCATATAGATATAAATCATAAAAATTTTCATAATGAAAAAACGAAATCTTAAGTTATTAGCCCTAAACAAAAAAGCTATTTCAAGCGTTAATTATCAAGAAGTAAATGGAGGAGTTCCAGGGAAACCTCATAGTCCGCTTCCTGATCCAAAAACACGTCACAGACAGCTATGTTATTTACAAGATCATTCCGCACTTCATTGTAATAACTAGTGAATTACGGTTAGTTATTAAAACTATAGTATAAAAAAAGAGCTTGCATTTTGTGCAAGCTCTTTTTAGTATGTTTAATAAAATCGAAACTAGCTAATATTAGCCGATTTTACAGTCTTTATAATTCTTCCAGCAATCTTATAAGGATCACCATTTGATGCTGGTCTTCTATCTTCTAACCAACCTTTCCAACCTTTCTCTACAGTAATAATAGGAATACGAATAGAAGCACCTCTATCAGAAACACCGTAACTAAAGTCATCTATAGAAGCAGTTTCATGATCTCCAGTTAAACGTTGATCGTTAAACTCACCATAAACTGCAATATGTTCTTTTACAACTGGTCTGAATGCTTCACAAATTTTCTCATACGTTTCTTGAGAACCACAAGTTCTTAGAACAGTATTTGAGAAATTAGCATGCATTCCTGAACCATTCCAATCACCTTTTACTGGTTTTGGATGATACTCAATATAATATCCGTACTTTTCAGTTAAACGGTCTAATAAATAACGAGCAATCCAAATTTCATCTCCAGCCTTTTTTGCTCCTTGTGCAAATAATTGAAATTCCCATTGTCCAGAAGCAACCTCTTGGTTAATTCCTTCAAAATTTAATCCTGCATCAATACATAAATCTGCATGTTCTTCCACAAAATCTCTACCATGTGTATTTCTTCCACCTACCGAGCAATAATACATTCCTTGTGGTCCTGGATATCCACCAATTGGGAATCCAAGTGGTAATTGAGTTGCTGTATCCATAATAAAATACTCTTGCTCAAAACCGAACCAGAAGTCGTTATCTTCATCTTCAATAGCAGCTCTTCCGTTAGATTTATGTGCAGTTCCATCTGCATTTAAAACTTCCGTCATAACTAAATATCCGTCCACTCTTGCAGGATCTGGATAAATAGCAACAGGTTTTAATAAACAATCTGATGCGCCTCCAGAAGCTTGCTGAGTAGATGAACCATCAAAAGACCAATTACCAAGCTCTTCTATAGTTCCTTGAAAATCTTCATGTTCTTCAACTTTAGTTTTACTTCTCAAATTTTGAGTTGGCCTATAACCGTCTAGCCAAATGTATTCAAGTTTAATTTTACTCATAATAGTGCTATTGATATTAATAATTATGGAGGCAAATATAAATTAATTTTAAATCTACCCGCTCAAATCGAAGGTTAAATTTATGTAAATTATCAAATAATTATTAACAACCCCTATTTTTTTAGGGTATAATTATTTTTATGCAAAAAAACCATGCTAAAATTGATATATTTGTAAAAAATAATAAATATGTCTACGCTGAGATTTAATGCATTAAAAGAAACATTAAACAGAAAACCTCTTGAAATTGAAGAAAAAGGGCTTCGTTCGGAACTATTTGGCAAAAATGTATTCAATGAACACGCAATGTTGCAACATCTTACAAAAGATGCATACAAGAGTGTAATGAACGCAATAGAATTTGGATCTAAAATCGATAGAAAAATTGCAGATCATATTTCTACAGGAATGAAAGCATGGGCAATTAGTAAAGGAGCAACGCATTACACACATTGGTTTCAGCCATTAACAGGCGCAACTGCAGAAAAGCATGATGCGTTTTTTGAAACGATTGGCAACGGACGCGCGATGGAAAAATTTGGTGGCGGACAATTAGTGCAACAAGAGCCTGATGCGTCAAGTTTTCCAAACGGAGGAATTCGGAACACATTTGAAGCCAGAGGTTATACCGCTTGGGATCCAACATCGCCAGCATTTGTATACGGAACAACCTTATGTATTCCAACTATTTTTGTAGCTTATACAGGAGAAGCGTTAGACAATAAAGCACCATTATTAAGAGCGTTACAAGCCGTAGACAATGCAGCAACAGCAGTTTGTAAATACTTCGACAAGAATGTTTCAAAAGTAAACGCATCTTTAGGATGGGAACAAGAATATTTCTTAATTGATTCTGCATTAGCAGCAGCACGACCAGATATTACCTTAACAGGAAGAACCTTATTAGGACATTCTCCTGCAAAAGGACAACAATTAGACGATCATTATTTTGGATCAATTCCAAACAGAGTAATGAGTTACATGCGCGACTTAGAAAACGAATGTATGTTATTGGGAATTCCTGTAAAAACGCGCCACAATGAAGTTGCACCAAACCAGTTTGAATTAGCACCAATTTTTGAAGAAGCAAACTTAGCCGTAGACCACAACTCCTTATTAATGGATGTGATGGAAAAAGTGGCACAGCGTCACCAATTTAAAGTATTATTCCATGAAAAACCATTTGCAGGAATCAACGGTTCTGGAAAACATAACAACTGGTCATTGGCAACAAATACAGGTGTTAACTTACTAAGTCCTGGAAAAACTCCGATGAAGAACTTACAATTCTTAACGTTCTTCGTAAACACAATTAAAGCAGTTCATGACAATGAAGAATTGATCAGAGCCGCTTTTGCCAGTGCTAGCAACGATCACCGTTTAGGAGCAAACGAAGCGCCGCCAGCAATAATTTCGGTATTCATCGGATCGCAATTATCTGCAGTTTTAGATGAATTAGAAAACGTAACCAAAGGAAAATTATCTCCAGAAGAAAAAACAGACTTAAAACTAAACATTGTTGGTAAAATTCCTGAAATCTTATTAGACAATACGGATAGAAACAGAACGTCGCCATTTGCCTTTACAGGAAACAAATTTGAATTACGCGCAGTAGGATCTATAGCAAATTGCGCAGGTCCAATGACGGTTTTAAATACGATCATTGCAAAACAATTAAAAGATTTTAAAGTTGAGGTTGATGTTTTAATTGCAGAAAAAGATTTAAAGAAAGACGAAGCCGTTTTTAATATCTTACGTGAATATATCAAGGATTCTAAAAAAATTCGTTTCGAAGGAAATGGATATGGAGAAGCTTGGGAAAAAGAAGCTAAAAAAAGAGGATTAAGTAATAATAAAAATACGCCAGAAGCTTTAAAAGCTCAAATTTCTAAAAAAGCGTTTGACTTATATGAAGAAATGGACGTAATGAGCAAAGTAGAAGTAGAAGCGCGTCATGAAATTGAATTGGATGAATATATGTTGCGGATTCAAATTGAAGGACGAGTTTTAGGCGATATTGCTCGAAATCATGTAATTCCAACGGCAATTCGCTATCAAAACACATTAATTGAAAATGTAAGTGGATTGAAAAATATTTTTGGAGATGATTTCAAAAAATTAGCAGCAGAGCAAATTGACTTAATCGAGAAAATTTCTGAGCATATTGCAGGAATCAACTCAAAAGTGAATGCGATGACTGAGGAACGCAAAAAAGCAAACCATTTGAAAGGTCAAAAAGCAGCAGAAGCCTATTGCAATAACGTGCGACCGTATTTTGAAGAAATTCGCTACCACTGTGACAAACTAGAATTATTGGTGGATGACAACATTTGGCCATTAGTAAAATATAGAGAATTATTATTTACGAGATAGACTCGCTGTCGCTCTTAGTATCGCTTCGCTCAATTCAATGATTTAAAAATTCAATGATTCAAGGTTGTGTATCGACACTGTTTTTTGATTTTAAGACATAATGTGCAAGTCCGTATGTTCTTTTGTAATAAGTTGATAGCTTTTAAATCAGTTATCAAAAAGTTCGACTTTAGAAACTTTGGGGTTGGAATTAGAATGCGGACACTGAGCAGAGTCGAAGTGTTGGTATGTGAATTATTTACACAATGGAATAAACTCATAAACCTTTCAACTAAAAACATACGTCACTACGAGGAGTATGCGAAGTGGTAGTCTGCTTCTGATTGAGCTCAGTGTTCTCTTTGAAACAGATTGCTTCGGTTTCACCTCGCAAAGACGAATAACAAACGAACAAATCAACAAACAAACGAAAAACCAAATAAACAAAAGAACAAATCAACAAATCAGCAAAAAACATTCAAACCAAAAGAACCAATTCCAACAATCCAGATTTCATAAACTTGGTCAAACAACTAGATGCTTTTCTAACCATTAGAAACGGAGAAAGTGATGACTTTTTTAGTCAATTCAATGGATTGGAAAATTTGGAAAATGTCATTCTAATTTATTTGGAAGAAAAACCAATTGGTTGCGGCGCAATTAAAAAATACGATGCAGAAACTGTTGAGATAAAACGCATGTATATAAGTCAAAAATACCAAGGGAAAAATCTTGGAATTGTGATTTTAGAAGCGTTAGAAATTTGGGCAACCGAACTCGGAAATACACGTTGTATCTTAGAAACTGGAACAATGTTACCAGAAGCGATTCGTTTCTACGAAAAAAATAACTATCAACGCATTCCAAATTACGATCAATATATTGGTGTTGCTGAAAGTGTTTGTTTTGAGAAATGGTTGTAAATGAAGCTATCGAAGTGAGGAACAAATTGACAAAAAACAAATCAACAAACAACGAGCAAACAAATCAACAAAAAGTCAAATCAACAAAAATCCATTAATTCCCATTCGATTTCTTAAACTCTTCATAACCATCCGAAACTTTTTGTGCTCTCGCTTTTAAATCGGTTTGAACCGTTTGTGGTAACATTTTAATATCAATCAGCGTAATATCCATCTTAAATAATGTATCAAAAGCTAACTTCGGATTCATGATGTATAAACTGTGAAAATAATCGGTTGTTTTTTTAATTAATGCGTCTCCAGATATATTTTTACGTTCTTCCACATATAATTCTGTAATATATCTTGAAATACATTCTGTATTATCTTTACATGCTAAAATTCTGCTTTTTTGCGAATCAGAAAAAATGATTGAAGTTGAACTTGAACTTGAACTTGAAGTTGAGGTTGAAGTTGAAGTTGAACTCGAACTCGAACTCGAACTTGAAGATGAATTTGAAGTTGTCGTCTTTCCTTCTAATGTTCCATCAATCCAATTTCCAGCTTCGTAATTATCTTTTGCATAATACCGAACGCCTTGTCCGTTGGCTTTTCCATTTTCATAAAAACCCATATAATAATCATATTCAGAAATTGTATACGTGCCTAATCCGTGATAATTTCCATTAGAAAATTCGCCAACATAATCGCCGCCACTTTTAAAAAATAACATTCCAAAACCATCTCTTTTGCCGTTTTTGAATGTTCCCATGTAGGTAGAATTGCTATATTCATAAATTCCAATACCGTTGCTACAATTTCCAACGACGCACGTAGTTGAATTGTTATATGGAAGCTCTTTTTTAGAAATTATTTTTCCATTGCTATAATTCAGTTTGTAGGTTTTCTTCGTTTTATAATCGTTGTAAAAACCAATATTTTTAGATGCATCTGTAAAAGTCATCAAATTAGAACCATTATATTCATACGAGAAACCTTCTTGATCCCGATACGAACCTTTATAAATAGTAAGCAAACTTTTACCGGTTTTTTTCTCCGAAGTATGAATTGGACCATAAGGTTTTCCGGCCTTAAAAAAACCATCTGCCTTCTTTCCATCTTTATATTCTTGTTCTCCATAACCATCTTTACAATCTCCGTTGACACAATCGCCTTTCAAAGCTTCGGAATATGCATCCAAACTTTTGGCTAATTTTTTAGCGTTCTCAGTCATCGTATCTGATCCGTTTGGTTTATAATCACGATGTAATGTTACAGGATATGGAGTATTAATTTTTACATTTTTGTAATCTTCTAATACGACTTTCCCAGGTTCGTTTTCTCCCTGAAAAATAGCATCTATATTATTTGGAGCAAACTCATACACAGCTATTTTATCAATATACGTTCCGTCGTTTCGAAACACATGAACGCCACCTTTTTGAGTTTTATACCAATAACCATTTTTAATATCAATCGAAGCTTTTTTTGCTTTAAAATCTTTTCCTACTGGTTTATCTTCAAAATCTTCAAGAATATATAATTGTGTAGTTGGTTTGTGAAATACCAATAAACTTCTTCCCATAAAAACAGAAGAAGTATTCCTAGCTTCTTGCTGACTATTTATCTGAAACAAATAACTAGAATTTGCCGTTTTTTGAAAACTCACATTCGCTTCTACTAAACTATTATACAGTTCATTACGAAATTTTATAACGTGGGTTTTTACAACGTCACTATCAGGGTTTACGCTTCCTGTAACATCGCCATTGCTATATTTTATCTCTCTGATATAATAAGAAAATTGCGAACCATATAATTTATTGTTACTTGTTGATAACGGATACGCAATCACCCAATTTCCATGTTTGTCATATACATATTTGAATGTTTGTGTATACGTTTTATTCACTTCTTTTTCAATCAAATTATTGTCATTCAATGTATAAGAAGCTTGATATGATTCTCTATCTTGATCGATCAAAAAATCATTCGGATTATATTTATATGTATACAAATACGTTTTATTAGCGCTTTTATTGAATGTTTTTTCTGTGTGAATCAATCCATTTTGTAGTTCAAACTCTTTTGTTCCATTCTCAAAATCATAGGAAATACGAGTTCCATTACGAACATAATCTTTGATTTTATCATACTTTTTTCCATCGGAAAATGTGCCAGTTTCTCTTACTTGTTTAATTTTATTGTTGGAATAGGTATAAAATGTTTCATCAACATAATCACTATCAGAAGATGTACTTGTTCTTTTTGAAAGATTTCCATCAGAATCATAGATATAGTTAAACGTAAATCCTTTCGGTTTCATGAAGTTTCCGTAATTATATTTGGTTTTGCTTTGAACCAGTTTTTTATCTTTAAACGTGCGTGTTTCTAGGCTATAATCATCTTTCATATACTGAAACTTATGTCCAACAAAAGAAAAGCCAATATCTTTATAAGTTGCTTTTGAAACGCTTACAGGAACAACGTTTCCGCTTCCAACTTTCAAATTAAGATCCTTGACCAAATCTGTATTTGGAATGTCTAAAATTTCTTTTTGAGTTTTCACTTCTTGTGAAGAAGCATGCATTGTTAAAAAGCCAAAGAATAGGAGTAGAAAACGTTTCATATGATTGTTTTTCAGTGTATAACAAATTAATCAAATAAATATGAATTAGCAAATACGACAAATTGCGTATTTTTAGTTGATGATAAATTCTTGTGTTTAGGCGAAAAAATTATCTTTGCAGCACAACAACACAACTATGAGTCAAGAAGTATCAAAACGATATGCAATGCGAGGCGTTTCGGCATCGAAAGAAGATGTACACAACGCGATCAAAAACATTGATAAAGGTTTATTTCCGCAAGCTTTCTGTAAAATTGTCCCTGATTATCTCACAAATGATGAAGATTATTGCTTGATCATGCATGCAGATGGCGCAGGAACAAAATCGTCGTTAGCGTATATGTACTGGAAAGAAACTGGCGATTTGTCGGTTTGGAAAGGAATTGCGCAAGATGCACTAATCATGAATATTGACGACTTATTATGTGTTGGCGCAACGGATAATATTATGTTGTCATCTACGATTGGAAGAAATAAAAACGCGATTCCAGGTGAAGTCATTTCGGCAATTATCAACGGAAGTGAAGAACTCATCAAAGAATTAAAAGGATTTGGCGTAACGATTCATTCCACAGGTGGAGAAACGGCTGATGTTGGCGATTTAGTTCGAACAATTATTGTAGATTCTACGGTAACGGCTCGTATGAAACGAAAAGACGTAATTGACAATGCAAACATAAAAGCGGGCGATGTCATTGTTGGTTTGGCTTCTTTTGGTCAGGCAACTTACGAAAAATCGTATAATGGTGGAATGGGAAGTAACGGATTAACGTCTGCGCGACATGATGTTTTTGACAAATACTTAGCCGAAAAATACCCTGAAAGTTTTGACAATGCAGTTCCGAGTGAGTTGGTATATTCTGGAAAAATGAAGTTGACTGATGCTGTTGCAGATGCCCCAATTGATGCTGGAAAGTTAGTGTTATCACCAACGCGGACGTACGCACCAATCATTAAAAATATTTTAGATAAATATACTTCAGAAGACATTCACGGAATGGTGCATTGTAGTGGTGGCGCACAAACCAAAATATTACACTTCGTGGAAAATCTACATATTATTAAAGACAATATGTTTGAAATTCCGCCGCTTTTCAAGCTAATTCAAGAGCAATCTAACACCGATTGGAAAGAAATGTATCAAGTATTCAACTGCGGACATCGTATGGAAATTTACGTTTCTCCAGCAATTGCTGAAGACATCATTTCCATTTCAAAATCGTACAATGTAGACGCACAAATTGTTGGTAGAGTAGAAGCTTCAGACAGTAAAAAATTGACGATTTCTAGTATGTATGGAACATTTGAATATTAGTTTGTCATTCCTGCGTGGTCGCTGAATTTATCGAAGTGAAGGCAGGAATCTATTTTCACGTCATGCTGAACTTGATTAAGCATCACACAAGCAACTTTATTTAATTATGAAATAACTGACAACCGATAACCGATAACAGACAACTCATAACTCACAACTGAAAACTTCAAGCGACTACAATCTAGATGCAATCTAAATATCGATTCAACAGAAGAAAATTTTAAAAACTAAAAAATAACTTATGTATCTTTACACTAGATGCAAAAGTTATTTTCCATACTAATCTCACTCATTGTCCTGCTGCAAAGTCTTGGATTTGACTCTGTTGATATTATTCAACTCGATGAGTTTATGGAGCATGCGCAATTTCACAGCGAGCAATATGGAGACAATGTTTTAGTATTCATTTCTAAGCATTATGGGGAATTAAAAGCTGCGCACGACGAAGAACATCAAGAAGAAAAAGAAGAACATGAACAACTTCCTTTTCAACAGGTTTCAAATAGTGGAACTTCATTAGTTTTCACATTACAAACAACAGAAACAATAGAAAGTACCGTTGAATTTTCTGAATTCAACAAAGCTAACTTTTATTACAAAGCACTTTCTTCTTCACTACATTCGGAAGGACTTTTTCAGCCACCACGGCTTTCATAAACAATCAGACTTTTTAAATTTTTTTGTGCTGTTTCACTTTCGTGAGATAATACCAAATGAATTTTAAAATGATTGATACAAAATTTGAATTATATTTTCTTTAGATGAAATAGAAAACATAAGCATAGCCTTAGTTACGGTTCTGTTTTATATTGAATATATAAAGGAAATAGAAACGAATTTAATCAGTTATTTTAAAGTTTATCTGGTATAGGTACACTCACCATGATTATTTTATAACAAAATGCTATCACAAATCATCAATTTCAGTATAAAGAACAAATTCATTGTTTTACTATTTACGACCTTTATCATCGGATTTGGGTTGTATTCACTATCGCAAATTCCTATTGGAGCAGTTCCCGATGTGACTAACAATCAAGTACAAGTCATCACCACATCTCGGAATCTTTCTACACAAGATATGGAGCAATTCATCACATATCCTGTAGAATTAGAAATGGCAAACTTGCCTGGCGTACAAGAAATACGTTCCGTTTCTAAATTTGGTTTATCAGTCGTCACGATTGTCTTTGATGACAACATGGGAACGTATTTGCCACGACAACTCATTGCGGAAAAAATAAAATCAGCTTCCGAAAAAATTCCAAAAGGCTTTGGAACGCCCGAAATGGGGCCGATTACAACTGGTTTGGGTGAGATTTACCAATACATTCTCGATGTAAAACCCGAATACAAAGACAACTATACCGCACAAGATTTACGAACCATTCAAGATTGGATAGTAAAACGACAACTTTCTGGAATTCCTGGAGTTGTAGAAGTAAATACTTGGGGCGGATTTTTAAAACAATATGAAGTCGCTATCAATACTGAAAAACTAAACGCTATGAATATTACGGCGCGCGATGTTTTTACGGCATTAGAAATGAACAATAGTGTTTCTGGCGGCGGTTACATAGAAAAAGTCAATCAAGCATTTTTTATTCGTGGTGAAGGATTGATTGCTTCTATGGAAGACATCAAAAATATTGTGGTTAAAAATGAAGATGGAATTCCTATCTACATAAAAGATGTTGCAACTGTAGGTTTTGGAAATGCAATGCGTTTTGGCGCAATCACAGGAAATGGCGAAGGCGAAAAAGTAATGGGACAAGTCATGATGCTGAAAGACGCGAATTCCAAAAAAGTAATTGATGCGGTAAAAGAACGTGTCGCTTCCATCTCAAAATCGTTGCCAAAAGGAGTGTATATCAATGCTTTTCTCGATCGAAGTGAACTCATCGCAAAAACGACGTTTACAGTCACGGAAAACTTAATATTAGGTTGCCTGATTGTTATTTTTGTGGTCGTATTGCTCCTAGGAAACTTCCGTTCAGGATTAGTGGTTGCTTCTGTAATTCCGTTATGTCTACTATTTGCATTGTCCTTAATGTACATTTTTGGAGTAGACGCGAATTTAATGAGTTTAGGCGCTATTGATTTCGGAATTATCATTGATGGCGCTGTGATAATTGTCGAATTCATTGCGTTTCAAATCACGCAGAAAAAAGATGAAATTCTAGCGTTAGCTAAAAACGAACAACAAGCTTTCAAAGACAAAATTACGTTTATGGGCGCATCCAAAATGATGAATTCAGCCATTTTTGGACAATTGATTATTCTAATCGTTTTCATTCCAATCTTATCACTAAGCGGCGTAGAAGGCAAAATGTTCAAACCAATGGCATTAACGTTTAATTTTGCGCTCATTGGCGCAATGTTACTCTGTTTTACGTATGTTCCTGTAGTGGCTTCAATGTTCTTAAAACCATCAAAAGCAACAGATAAAAACATTTCGATTCGCTTAATGAAATGGCTTAACAGAATGTATGAACCTGTAATACATTGGGCATTGCAAAGTAAAAAATTAGTCTTAGGAATTGCAATTGCATTGTTAACGTTTTCCGTGTATTTATACAGTACAATGGGCGGCGAATTTGTCCCAACATTAGATGAAGGCGATTTTGTAATTCAGCCAATTCTAAAAACGGGAACTTCACTCAGTAAAACGGTTGAAATCACGACCGAAATCGAGAAAATTCTATTAAAACAATTTCCAGAAGTCAAACAAGTGGTCACAAGAATTGGTGCTGCGGAAGTTCCAACAGATCCAATGTCGATGGAAGAAAGTGATGTAATTATTGTGTTGAAACCCAAAGGCGAATGGACATCTGCAAGTTCTAAAGATGAATTGGCTGATAAGTTTAAAGAAGCATTAACCGTAATTTCAGGAATGGAAGTCGAATTTACACAACCTATCGAAATGCGATTCAACGAATTAATTACAGGAGTTCGTGCAGATATTGCCATCAAAATTTTTGGTGAAGATTTGGATATGTTGACTAAAAAAGGAAACGAAATAGGCGAGTTGATTCAAAATGTTTCTGGTGCGGCAGATATTTCGGTAGAAAAAATTGCAGGATTGCCCGAAATGAACATTCAATACAATCGATCTAAAATTGCACGTTACGGATTAAATATTCAAGATTTAAACGAAATGGTTTCCATGGGATTTGCAGGAAAAACGGTTGGGAATGTTTTTGAAGGTGAAAAACGATTCGATCTAGTAGTTCGATTGGATAAACAGAAACGTAAAGACATTGACGATCTTAAAAATTTATATGTCGATTTGCCTTCTGGCGGAAAAATTCCGTTAAGCGAATTGGCTGAAATTAGCTATCAAAAAGGTGCTGCGAAAATATCTCGCGACGATACGCGGCGTAGAATTGTAGTAGGAATCAATGTGCGGAATCGAGATTTACAATCGGTTGTAGATGACGTGCAAAAACTCATCAATGAAAACATCAAATTACCTGTTGGCTATTCCATAACGTACGGCGGTCAATTTGAAAACTTACAAAGTGCCAAATCGAGACTTATGATTGCGGTACCAATTGCACTTATTTTAATATTTGTGCTATTGTATTTTGCTTTCAAATCCGTAAAAGAAGCATTAATCATCTATTCAGCCATTCCGTTAGCGGCAGTTGGCGGCGTATTATTACTTTGGATGCGCGATTTACCGTTTAGTATTTCGGCAGGTGTTGGATTTATTGCCCTTTTCGGGATTGCAGTATTGAACGGAATTGTATTAATAGAACATTTTAAAGAATTAAAAAAGGAAGGTTTTGAAACTATGGAAGCATTGATAAAACAAGGCACAAAAGACAGATTACGAGCCGTATTATTGACAGCTTCTGCGGCAGCTTTAGGATTTTTACCAATGGCGATTTCCACGAATGCAGGTGCAGAAGTACAACGTCCGTTAGCAACAGTTGTTATTGGCGGATTGTTCACAGCGACGTTATTAACATTGATCGTTTTGCCAGTATTGTACGCTATTTTCAATCGTTCGGAAGTGACTCAAAGGAAGTCAGAAAGTGGAAATTCTAAAAAGATAATCGGTGTGTTGCTATTATTTTGTTCGATGAGTGTTTTTGGGCAAACATCAAAAGAAGCCACATTGGATGATCTTATTTCGATGGCGATAGAAAATAATGCAGGATTAAAAGCCAATGAATTACAAGTGGAACAATCGGCAGAAACCATCAACAGTGCTTTTTCGTTTGATAAAACACAGATTTATTATGAGTTTGATCAGAATAATTTAGCCGTAAATAATGAACCGTTGCGCGTATTTGGAATTCAACAAGATTTTCGTTTTCCGACGGTTTATTTTTCTCAGAAAAAAGTATACCAAGCACAAAATGAAATCGCTTCAAGCACATTCGAAATTCAGAAAAAAGGTATGGAACGAAAAGTAACGACTCGTTTTTACGAATATCAAATCGCAAGCGAAAAAGCAACACTTTACAAACGGTTAGATAGTTTATACACAGATTTTTCCAGCATTGCAAAAAGGCGTTTTGAATTGGGCGAAACCAATTATCTGGAAAAAATAACAGCCGCTTCCAAACAAAAACAGATTCAGCTTAATTACGAAGAAGCTAAGAAAAATGTAAACTTGGCGCATCATGAATTATTGAATCTTGTGCAACTAAAAGACACGTTTTTGATCATAAAAAAATCATTACTCAAAGTAAACATTCGCGCGTTAGCGATAAAAAATACAGCTGAGGTTGATTATTATCAAAAAAGAATTGCGTTGTTTCAAGCGGAACGTCGTTTTGAAAAACAACAATTATTGCCAGATATTAGTCTAAATTATTTTCAAGGATCTAATTCACAACTCAATACAAATTTATACGGATATCAAATAGGTTTAAAAATCCCGATACTTTTTGGCGGACAATCTTCAAAGATAAAAGCGGCGAAAATGGCAGAAGAAGTTGCAATTGCTGAATCTGACGAATATGAAATTCAACTAAAAGCAAAATTTGATGCGCTTCAAATACAAGTTGCACAACTACAAAAAACCTTGACGTATTATGAAAAAGAAGGCGCGGCACTTTCTGACGAAATTCTAAAAACAGCCAACGGAAGTTTCAAAAATGGCGAAATTGATTTCTATCAATACATTCAGAGTTTGGAAAGCGCATATGAAATAAAATTAGACTATTTAGACAAGCTCGATCAATACAATCAAACCGTAATTGCAATTAATTATTTAACCTTATAAACCGAACGTTATGCAACGTATATTATATAAAATTACCTTTTTAAGCCTTCTTTTTTCACTGTATAATTGTGGAAATAAAGAAAGTCAAACTACTCAAAATGAAGTGCAAGAAACTGCGAATAATTTCATTAAAATTTCTCAGGCACAATTTGAACAAAATAAAATGACTTTAGGAAATCTGGAAGAAAAACAGTTTCCAACTATTATAAATGTCAACGGAATGATTGATGTTCCGCCAGAAAATAAAGCTGTTGTGAGTGCAACTATGGGCGGATATATTAAAAATATGCCGTTGCTTGTTGGCGATAAAATTAAAAAAGGACAACTGTTAGCAACGATTGAAAATCCTGAGTTTGTGACTTTACAACAAGAATACATGGAAGTGAACGCACAATTGACGTATTTGAAGTCAGAATTTGAGCGACAAAAAACAATGGTTGCAGAAAAAATTACCTCACAAAAAAGTTTTTTGAAAGCTGAAAGTGATTACAAAACTGCCGTTGCAACGTATAATGGTTTGCGACAACAATTGCGTATGCTGAACATTTCGCCTGCAACTGTTGAAAAAGGAACGATGGTTTCTGTAGCAACAATTTACGCACCAATTTCTGGAAGTATTACCAAAGTAAATGTGACGAAAGGAACGTATGTTTCTCCGGCAATGTCAATTTTAGAAATTATTGATAATGATCATATTCACTTAGAACTTTCGGTGTTTGAAAAAGATATTATGAATGTCAAAAAAGGGCAACAAATCGATTTTAAAATTCCTGAAGCAACGAAAGAAATATTCAAAGCAGAAGTACATTTGGTAGGAACTTCCATTGAACAAAACCGAACGATAAAAGTGCATGGACATATTGAAGATGATGAAAATCACAATTTCCTTACGGGAATGTTTATAGATGCAAATATCATTACAAATACTACGTTGGCAAAAGCAATTCCGAGTGAAGCAATTGTGGTGGTAGACGAAGTTTCGTATGTGTTAGTTTTAGATAAGAAAGAAGGTAAAACCTATTATTTCATTCAAAAAGAAGTTGTTGTTGATGCAAGTTATAATGGATATTCAATTATTAAAAATTCAGAAGCTTTTACTTCAAACACACAATTTTTAACCAAAGGTGCTTTTAATTTATTGGGCGAATAAACTTTGAAAATATGACAGATCATTCATTGTTACATAACAAATTCAGCTTTAGCAATCAAGATTTGATTCAAGGATTGCCAAAATCGATCGTAACTATTTTGGAAGCGAATACGAAAACGATTCAGTTTTTAGCAGGAACTACAATCTTTCAAGAAGGAGAATCGCCCACAGGCATATTTAGAGTTAAAAAAGGAAAAGTCAAAAAATTTACGACGACTAATTTTGGTACACAACATTTATTTTACATCTGTAGAGAAGACGAATATTTAGGCTATCATGCACTTTTGAGCGAAGAATTATACGCAGATACCGCAACAGCATTGACAGCTAGTGAAATTGAATACATTCCAAAAAAAGACTTTTTGAAAGCAATTGATGCATCACATTTGTTATCGCAACGCTTGTTAAGAAGTCTGAGTCATGAATTTGGTGTATTCATAAATGCTACAAAATTATTGGCAAAATATACTGTGAGAGAACGTTCTGCCTTAAATCTTTTAATTTTGGAAGATAAATTTCGATTAGCTTCCGAAGTTGAAGTCGAAATAAAAATCAATCGAGATGATTTGTCAAATATGGTTGGCACGGCAAAAGAATCGTTGGTTCGCATGCTAAAAGATTTTAAAGACGAAAAATTGATTTCAACCAATGGCAGAAGCATCTTTATCAAAGATTATGAAGGTTTATTAAAAGTTTCGAATAGTGTGTGAAAGTTAGTTTGATGCACTGTTTTCTTTTTCCGCAGTATAGTAGCCGTTTTTCGTTAAAAATTTTCAAATTTTTGTTGAAATATAAATTATAAACTCCTTTGCAGAGAATAGAGCTTAGTGAACCAAAATTCAGAAAAACTGATACGGTTTTAGCCTTTTCGGCTAAAAATACCTCTGGGAAAAGCGCACTTTCTTTTATTTCTTTTCTTTGTGCGAGCAAAGAGAAAGAAAATAAAAAGCTAAAAAAGTAAGTTTTTTAACCAAAAGAATATTAAAATTTTCGAAGGTTACTTTTAAATTAAGCTCACTTGATCAAAAAAAGGGCTCATTCAAAAGTTGATAAATATCAATGTAAGATTTAGTTAAAAATCTCGTTTAATATATAAATTAGTATAAAATAATCAGATGAAAAAAACCCTATCAAGCATATTTATTCTTTTGGCGATCACAACCACAGTTAACGCTCAAAATTGGAATACAAACTTTCAAGAAGCAACAGCAAAAGCTGCCAAAGAAAGTAAAAATATCATTTTGGTTTTTTCGGGTTCAGATTGGTGCGCACCTTGCATCAAACTAGAACAATCCATCTTTCAATCGGAAGCATTTAAAACATTTTCGGCGACTGATTATATTTTGGTCAGAGCCGATTTTCCCAAAAGGAAAAAGAATAAACTATCAGATTCACAACAAGAACAGAACAATGAATTAGCCGCAATGTACAATCCAAACGGCTACTTTCCGTTGGTAGTGGTTTTGAATGCGGAAGGAAAAGTATTGGGCAAAACTGGATATAAAAATACAACACCTGAAGATTATATTTCGGTATTAGCATCTTTCACTAAATAGAATTAGTAGTGTCGGTAAAAGATGAAAGATCGCTATGCTTTTAGAACAAAGAACCAAGACTTGATGTTAACTATTTGATAAACAGTTGTGCTATTAATAGTACAAAAGGTTTTACTATAACAAATTGATTCTCGGAGTTTGTCTTTTATGCAGAGTAGTAATATAAACACGTTAAAAATTTTTGAAGCCTTGGAAAAAATTTAGTGTTTGTAGTACGGTTTTAGTTCTTTCATTAAAAAAGAACTAAAAACTCCTCAGAAAAGGGTCTTTTCTTTTGGTTCATTTTCTTTGGACAAACAAAGAAAAGAACATGAAATATTCTTTAAAGTTCTGAATATAAATAGGTTTTAAATTATCATAAAACACAGAAACAAAAATAAACAAATTGAAATACTTTTTACTCATTATCACAATCGTATTTACATTCACTCTAAATGCGCAAAAAACACACAAGCGAACGCTAAAATTAATGGGTTCTCGTTTTGATATCACGGTGATTGCAGCAACGGAAAAGGAAGCAAATACATATATAGATATCGCTGTGGCGGAAATTACTCGGATTGAAAACCTCATTTCGTCTTGGGATTCAAACTCGCAAACTTCCGAAATCAATAGAAATGCGGGCATAAAACCTGTAAAAGTTGACAAAGAATTGTATGATTTAATCGAAAGAGCAATTCATATTTCTAAACTCACGGATGGCGCTTTTGACATAAGTTACGCTTCCATGGATCGTATTTGGAAATTTGACGGAAGCGTTACCGAAATGCCAAAAGAAAGCGTTATCAAAGCTTCTGTCGCAAAAGTTGGCTATCAGAATATCGTTTTGAACAAAGAGAATCAAACTGTTTTCTTGAAACTTGAAGGAATGAAAATTGGCTTTGGTGCTATTGGAAAAGGATATGCGGCAGACAAAGCAAAACAATTGCTTCAAACAAAAGGCGTAAAAGCAGGAATTATCAATGCTTCGGGCGATATGAATACGTGGGGAAAACAAACCAACGGCGACGATTGGAACGTCGGAATCACGAATCCATTAAATAAAAATAATGTATTTGCGTTGTTGCCAATTTCAGGAAAAGCAGTCGTGACTTCTGGTAATTATGAAAAATTTATCATGCTCAACGGAAAGCGCTATTCACACATTATTGATCCAAGAACTGGATATCCAAGTAGCGGAATTGTCAGTGTGAGTGTATTTGCGCCAAGCGCAGAATTAGCAGATGCTTTGGCAACTTCCATCTTTGTTATGGGAAAAGATGTTGGACTCAATTTCATTAATCAACTCAATGGAATTGAATGCATTATCGTTGATGATAAAGGAAAAATTGCACATTCAAAAAATATAGATATTCAAAATAAATTAAAAAATTAATCACAACAAATATGAACTATAAAAAAATCTTATTCATCGGTTTTTGCATTGCTTCGCTCACTTCGTGCGTTGCAGTAAAAGAATACGAAAAAGTAAACCTGAACGATCCAGATATGAAATTATCTGCAAGTTCCATTGAGCGTTTTGAAACCAACTTTCAAATCTATCGAGAAGCGGCTTCTGGTGCAAACGGTGGAAAAACTGGCGGCGGTTGCGGTTGTAACTAATACCAAATAAATCTCAAAATGACTGATTAAATTTAATGAAATATACCTTTCTATTGATAGTATTGTTCGTATCGTGCTCGGCATTGTACGCACAGGAACAACAACAAGATTCTTTGACAACGTATAAAAAGCGTGTGTTAGAAACGACAGAAGTCGATTTTATCATGAGTTATTACACACAAGACGGAACGCACGCAGCGGTTACAGGCGGAAAAGGAACCGAAGAACTCACGGATATTACACCAACGTTTGTGATCGCAATTCCCTTAAATGATGACGATGTGTTAACCATTGATGCAGGAATTTCTGCGTACACTTCGGCTTCGTCAAGTAATATAAATCCATTTGATGGCGATAAACCTGCTGATCCTTTTACGGCATCTTCTGGCGCTTCTCAAAGTGATATTTGGGGAAATTTGAACGTAAATTATTCACATTCATCAGACGACAGAAACGATATTTGGACCGCAAATGTAAATGTTGCTTCGGAATATGATTATTTTTCTATTGGTTTTGGCGGAAGCTATACAAAACTCTTCAATGAAAAAAATACAGAAATTGGCGTAAAAGCAAATATATTCTTGGACACTTGGAATCCGCAATATCCGATAGAATTTAGAGATGGCTTTTCACGTCCTGATATTGTTGGAACTGGCGTATATTCAAATTCATTTGAACAATTTGCCAATGAAGGAAGAAATACGTATTCACTATCGTTGAGTTTTTCACAAATTCTGAGTAAAAATGCGCAAGCTTCTATATTTTTAGACCTTGTACAGCAAGATGGATTGCTCTCTACGCCGCATCAACGTGTGTATTTTGCAGATGTTGCCGATTTTTTTGTGCAAAACTTTCAATTAGGTGATGATGTGGAACGATTGCCAGATACACGATTTAAAGTGCCAATTGGAGCGCGATTCAATTATTACATAAACGAATCCGTAGCCTTACGAACGTATTATCGCTATTATTTTGACGATTGGGGAATTAATGCACATACGGCAAGTATTGAAGTTCCGATTAAATTTGCGGAAGGGAAATTTACATTGTATCCAACATATCGATATTATACACAAACGGCGGCAGATTATTTTGCGCCTTTTGAAGAACACTTGTCAACATCTGAATTTTATACGTCGGATTACGATTTGTCAAAATTTGAAAGTCATCAATATGGTGCTGGATTTAAGTATAATGATATTTTTGCGAAATTTAAAATATTCAAATTTGGATTAAAAAGTGTAGATATACGTTACAATTATTACACACGAAGTGACGGATTGGATGCAAATATTATTTCTGCTGGATTTAAGTTTGTGATGGATTGATACTTAGCTTATTTTGAATAAAGAGGTTTTTTGAAGTATAATTTACGTCACCTTGAACTTGATTCAAGGTCACATAAAGTTGCTTGTGTGATGCTGAATAGATACTGAATCAAGTTCAGCATGACGCAGCGGAAAATATTTAATATTTATTAAGGAATATAGAATATCGAATAAGGAATATCCAAGTTAAAAGTGGAAAGAAATAACAAATACTAAATGTAAAATTTTAAATGTAAAAGTTTTTGTTTCGAATAACGAATAACGAATAACGAATAACGAATATTGAAGTTTTCAACAATCTAACAAAGCCCAAGAAGTCTAAAAATCCAAATGGTCTAGTTTTTCTTTTACAGTAAATTGCGAAAACTTCGTCAACAACAATTTCAATTTCGGATTGATAAACTGTTCGCAAAAAGGCTTGCTAGGATTCGAATAATAATAATTGGTAATTGCTTCTCGCGAAGGTTTAAATCCGTTAAACGGTAACACTTGCGTGATGATTTTTTTTGTAAAACTTTTTTGAAGATTGGTCAAAATTTCTTCAATAGTTTCTTTTTGAATGGAATCAAAATAATAAATAGCCGAACGATATTTTGTGCGCATGGAATGTTGCACGGTTGATTTATGCGTCCGCAGATGAATCTCTATGAGAACCTTCAATGGAATTAGTGTTGCATCAAACTGTACAATAACGGCTTCTGAAAACGTATCATTTTCTTCCGTAGATTGAATCCAACCTTGTGCTACATTTTCAACACCAATTAACGATTGAAAAACCGCTTCTGTACACCAATGGCAACCGCCACCAAATGCAATTTTACAAATCATACCTTTTTTAAATATTCACACAAAAATAATGAAATTTTAAAAATAGAGTTAAAATACTGAAAAACAGATAATTGTATTTATTTTTGATATCTTTCAAAGATAAATCTGAAAATAATATGCAATTTTTAATAACTTCAAAAAGATAGAATACCTGAAAATGTCTTTAAAATAGATTATATTCATGCAAAATTGAAAAAGAAAAATAACCAACTAAAATCTAAAAAATGCAGAAAAAAATATACATAGGCTTCGCTTGTATATGTGTGTTGACCATCTTTTATAATTGTACAACAAACACTATTGACGAAGGCGATGTAGCGGATTTACCGCCAATTGTAGAAACAATCACGTATGATGACGATGTGGAAGCAATTATTACAACAAATTGTATAAGCTGTCATAGTGGACCCAATGCGAATGCAGGTTTGCAACTCACAAGTTACTTAAATGTAAAAGCAGCTGCGGAACAAGGCAACCTTTTAAATCGGATCAATAATGCCACAAATCCAATGCCGCAAAGTGGATTGTTGCCACCAGAAACACGCCAAATCATTGACCAATGGGTTGCAGACGGCTATCTTGAAAATTAAATCTAAAAAATATCATATGAAAAAAATGCTATTATTGTGTATGTTTTTTGTAGTTGGAACTATTTCCGCGCAAAAATATTTCACTAAAACAGGAGAAACAGACTTTAAAGCTTCCGTAGATGCTTTTGAACCTGTTGAAGCTAAAAGCAACAGTACAACGGCAATTTTAAAAGTTGATACTGGCGATTTGGCTGCGCTATTATTCATGAAATCATTTCACTTTAAAGTGGCATTGATGGAAGAACATTTCAATGAAAATTATATGGATTCGGATAAGTTTCCGAAAGCAACATTTAGAGGGAAATTGAAAGATTTTGATATGTCCGATTTGTCAAGCACAGCAAAAGAATACAACTTATCAGGAACATTAACGGTTCGTGGGAAAGCAAAAGAAATTGAAACAACGGCTAAGGTTTCCAAAGATGGAGACAAAATTGTTGTGCAAGCCGTATTCACAGTAAAACCACAAGACTTTGATATTGATATTCCAAGTATTGTACGAAACAAAATCGCAAAAGAAATTAACGTAACACTGAATTATGAGCTTATCGAAAAGAAGTAAATTCCTCATGATATTCGTCCTAATTATTGCAATGGGCGCATATATTGGGTATAGTTATGCATACCAACCACATACTGCTATTGCTGATATGGAAGTTGCATTTAAAGGTTCTGCAGAAGACTTTTTAGAAAAAATAAAAGAAAACGCAGAAGAGTGGACACAAGGTGAGAAAGTAGTGGAACTTACAGGGAAAATTACTGCAAAAGACGAAAAAGGAATTTCACTAAACGAAAGTATCTATTTTCAATTGGCGGAAGGAACAGCTACAGATGACTTAGCGGAAAATCAAAAAATAAAAATCATAGGTAGAATTATTGGATATGATGATTTGATGGAAGAATTAAAACTCGATAAAGCAATCATTGTCAAAAAATAATATAAATGAAGCACTATTACATATACACAGTACTCTGTTTATTCAGTATAGGATTGCATGCGCAAGATGATTTATTAAATGAATTAGAAGACGAAGCAACGCCAGAAACGTTTGTATCTCCTGCGTTTAAAGCCATGAAAATTGGAAATTTACAATCGACAAAAGTAGCATCAAAAGGTGATTTTTATTTGTATGTTTCACACAGATTTGGAACATTAGATGATGGATTATCAACTTTTTTCGGATTTGACAACGCAAACACTAAAATTCAATTGGTTTACGGACTTTTTGACGGATGGCAATTTGGAATCAGTAGGGAATCATTACGAAAAACATATGCCTTATCTACAAAAGTAAAACTGAAAAATCAATCGGATACTTTTCCTGTAAATTTAGTTGGATATGCTACCGCGAATATAAATACGCAAGTACGAAAAGATCGGTTTCCGTTTCTTGTATTTGAAGATCGTTTGAGCTACACAACGCAATTACTCATTTCACGAAGATTTAGTAACCGCTTTTCGCTAGAATTGGCACCTTCATACGTACGTCAAAATCTAACATTAGAAGCTTCTCAAAAACACGACCAATTTGCAATGGGCGCTGGCGGACGTTTAAAAATAAGTAAACGTATGTCTATCAATATGGATTATGTGTACAACTTTAGCCGAGCAGATAATACTGCATTTAGAAATCCGTTGACTATTGGAGTTGATATTGAAACTGGCGGGCATGTATTTCAGTTGTTATTTTCAAACGCACAATCGACCAACGAACCTGGATTCATTAGCAATGCAGAAGGAAATTGGACTGATGGAGATATATTTTTCGGATTCAATATTGTACGTGTATTCTAAACATAGAAACATAGAAACATAAAACATATAAAAACACAAAAGGCTTTCATGAATTTGAAAGCCTTTTTCTTTAGTGAAATATAAAAATTTGTTCTTAGTAACAGTGAACTCCTGGAGGACACACTGAATCTGAATTACAATTGTTAGTTCCACAATTATTAGTTCCGCAATTGTTAGTTCCACAATTGTTAGTTCCGCAATTATTGCTTCCACAGTTATTAGTTCCGCAATTGTATTCTGAGAAGCATGGTTCAGCAGTTCCAGTCCATGATTGATATCCACCAGTAACGCTATCAGATTCAAACGTAGCTACTTTTGACTTTTTTAATCCTAATTTTCCTAGAGTTACTTTCTTTTTTTTCATGATAAATAAGTTTTGGTTAAAAAGTAAAAATAGTAAAAACACATCTAAAAAAAATAAGGCTTCCCCGTAATAAAAGTAATGTGTATAAAAAGAAAACTGCATCTTTTCAGTTGAAAATGATGCAGTTGTAAAAATAATTTATGTGAATTGTGAACTAGTATTAATTAGTTTCACAGTTACAATATGTTTCATCGCATTCTCCGTTTCCGTAAGAAGAACAATCGCTTTCAAGTGGCGCACGAAGTCCTCCTTTTACAATTTCTTTTAATGATGAAATACTTCTTTTGTTAAGCTTTAACGAATTGATACCTTTTTTTTTCATGTGAATAAGTTTATGGTTAATTAATTTAAGTTGGTATTAAAAATACAATTAAAATGCGAGATGCATTGAATAGAAGTCAAAGAAAAACTATTTTCACAGAAAGTATTTTAGATATAAAACAGAAAATCTGAAACAATCAATAAAAATTGTAAATTTGCATACCTGAAAAGAAAAAGTTCCATGTTAGATAAGTTACAAATAGTAAAACAGCGTTTTGATGAGGTAAATGATTTAATCATTCAGCCAGACATTATTGCTGATCAAAAAAGATACGTACAACTCAGCAAAGAATACAAAGATCTTAAAGCACTCGTAGAAAAACGCGAGATATATAAAGAGATATTGGACAATATTGCTGAAGCAGAAGAAATCATTTCAGATGGTAGTGATGCCGAAATGACAGAAATGGCAAAAATGCAATTGGACGAAGCCAAAGAAGCATTGCCAATATTAGAAGATGAAATTAAATTCTTACTAATTCCAAAAGATCCTGAAGATAGTAAAAATATCGTAATGGAACTCCGTGCAGGAGCCGGTGGAGATGAAGCAAGTATTTTTGCAGGCGATTTGCATCGTATGTATACCAAATACTGTGAAGGTCGCGGTTGGAACGTAAGTATTGTAGATTATAGTGAAGGAACTTCGGGCGGATTTAAAGAAATGATACTTGAAGTTTCAGGAGAAGATGTATACGGAACCATGAAGTTTGAAGCTGGCGTGCATCGTGTACAACGTGTACCACAAACAGAAACGCAAGGTCGTGTGCATACAAGTGCTGCAACGGTAATAGTATTACCAGAAGCAGAAGAATTTGATGTAGAATTAGATATGAAAGAAGTTCGTATAGAGCGAACAACTTCTACTGGACCTGGAGGACAATCGGTAAACACAACGTATTCTGCAATTCGTTTGCATCACGCGCCATCTGGATTGGTGGTAAGTTGTCAAGATCAAAAATCATCACACAAAAACTTAGAAAAAGCATTAAAAGTATTGCGTTCTCGATTGTATGATAAGGAATTAGAGAAAAAGCTAGCTGCAGATTCTGTTCGTCGTAAAAGTATGGTTTCTTCTGGAGACAGAAGTGCAAAAATTAGAACCTATAACTATCCGCAAGGACGTGTTACAGATCACAGAATTGGATTAACATTGTACGATTTATCAAATATAATGAATGGCGACATTCAAAAAATATTGGACGAATTAATGCTCGTTGAAAATACAGAAAAGCTGAAAGATGCTAGTGAGATTATGTAAATTTGTTGTCAGTTGTCAGTTGTCAGTTGTCAGTTGTCAGTTGTCGGTTTTCAGTATATGACCTTTATTTTTGATACTTTCAATCAAATTAACGATCAACAAATCAACGAATAAACAAACAACAAATAACGAATAAAGAACAACGAGTAACAGCAATGACAACCACACAACTGATAGCCGAAATTCATAAAAAAAAATCCTTTCTCTGTATTGGACTTGATGTTGATTTACAAAAAATCCCGAAACATCTATTAGAAACGGACGATCCAATATTTGAGTTTAACAAGGCAATTATTGATGAGACACATCACTTGGCAGTTGCGTACAAACCAAATACGGCTTTTTACGAAGCTTACGGAATTAAAGGTTGGCAAGCGTTGGAAAAAACAATTCAATACCTAAATACAAATCATCCGGAAATATTTACCATTGCAGATGCAAAACGTGGCGATATCGGAAATACATCAAGTATGTATGCGAAAGCATTCTTTGAAGATTTAGCGTTCGATTCCGTAACTGTTGCGCCATATATGGGAAAAGATTCTGTGGAACCTTTCTTAGCATTCAAAGGCAAACATACCATTTTATTAGCCTTAACTTCAAATCAAGGCGCGTTCGATTTTCAAACGAAACTTATTAATGATAAAGAAGTATACAAACATGTATTAGAAACTTCGAAAAGTTGGGAAAACAGTGAAAACTTAATGTATGTAGTTGGCGCAACGAAAGCTTCTTTTTTAGGAGAAATTCGTGAAATTGTTCCAGAAAGTTTCTTGTTAGTCCCAGGAGTTGGCGCGCAAGGCGGAAACTTGCAAGATGTTTGCAACTACGGAATGACGGAAAATGTTGGACTCTTAATTAATTCTTCAAGAGGAATTATTTATGCTTCAAATGATGAAAATTTTGCTTCGGCTGCAGCCGAAAAAGCCTCAGAATTACAAACACAAATGGCAGAAATTTTGACGAAATAAATTTTCGTCATTCTGAACTTGATTCAGAATCTCATATATGAATATAAAAGATCAATTACAACGAGAATTAATTTTTAAAACGACTCCAAAACGAATCATTTCGTTAGTGCCATCGCAAACGGAATTGTTGTACGATTTAGGTTTGGAAGATAGCATTGTCGGAATCACCAAATTCTGTGTACATCCGTATCATTTAAAAAGTACAAAAACAATTGTTGGCGGCACAAAAAACATCAAACTTGATAAAATTAAGGCTTTACAGCCAGATATTATTCTGTGTAACAAAGAAGAAAACACAAAAGAAATTGTAGAAGAATTAGAGAAATTATTTCCAGTACACGTTTCAGATGTAAAAAATATAGAGGAATCCTTGGAAATGATCACGCAATACGGAATGATGTTTAAGTGTAATACAGAAGCTTCTAAAATCAATGATAAAATTCGGTTTCATTTAAAATATTTTCAAGAATTTGTCAAAGACATTCCTGTTCAAAAAGTAGGGTATTTTATCTGGCGAAAGCCTTGGATGGCAGCAGGAAAAGATACATTTATCAATTACTTACTAACGTTGTGTAAATTTGAAAATATCTACGAATCGCACGGAAGATATCCAGAAATTACGATTGAAAATATTCGTAAAGAGGGCGATCCCGCTATTGTATTATTGTCATCAGAACCATATCCTTTTAAAGAAAAACACGCATTTGAAATTGGACGACATACACATCATGCAAAAGTTGTTTTTGTAGATGGAGAATATTTCAGTTGGTATGGCTCGCGACTTTCCAAAGCGTTTGCTTATTTCAAGCAACTTCATAAAAGTTTGTAAACAAGAAAAATCGGGCAATGAAACCCGATTGTATTTCATTAGCTAATCTAAAATGCTGTGATATAGATTATTATAAATATATTAAAAAACGTGAAGGAGAAATAAAATCAATTAAACTTCCCCAATTGCACTGCTTTTTGCATAGCTTCATATCTTTTTTTCCAAATAGTACGATCTTTATTCAAATGATCGTCAATATGCACAGGATCTATGGTGTTAAACTTTCCGCCCCAACGTAATTTTGGATCGTTAATAATTGAACTTAAAAACTGTTTTACAGGTTCAGGAACATTAGGATATTTTGCCATTACTTTAGAATTTGCCCATTTTCCGTTTCCGTAGCGCAAATTCATATCAATTCCGTGTCCAGCCAAATGATTAGAAAACGTTGCAGGTTTTACAATAGCACCTCTAACATTTGTGGTAGTTCTAAACGAACTTGTAACGTGTATAAAAACGTCTGCTTGTTTTGCATATGCATTTATTTTTTCGAGCGCAGGTATAAATTCAACATCAGCTCTACAAGGTTTTCCAGAAAAACGAGAACCTTCAAACAATACAAGTGGCGATTTTTTACTTGGTAAATTTTGCGCCGCCAAGTCACTCCATTTATTTCCGTAATATGGATTAATGTCTCTTAAGAAAAGATCAACAACTGGGCGTGAAAGTAAATCGCCATCACACTCAATAGCATTGTCTTTTGCATATTTAATTACAGCATTTCTGGTACTATTTCCATACAAACCATCTGCGCCAAACTTTTTAAAATTAAGTTGTTCGCCATAACCAATCGTATTTAAAAACACTTGTATCGCAGAAATACTTGTGCGTGTTCCTTTAGAAATATATTTTTTTGTTCGTAGATCCGAAGTATGAATTCTCCATAAAACATACATTTCAGGAAGCAAATCGTGTCTTTCAATAATCAATTTTGCCAAAGCAGTTGAAACAGATTTCCCATCAGTAGTACTATTATTTTTCTTAGCAAAAGCGGCAACGGCGGCTGTTGTAGCTTTTCCGTAATCGCCATCGGCTTGGTAATTGTCCCATTTTAGTTCCTTTCGAAAACCCAACTCAAACAGAGTTCGTTGCAAATCGGTGACTAATTCCTTGTCTGATGATCCTTTAAATAAAGATGCGCTAATATTTCCTTTTTTGAGTGCTGATTCAAGTAGATTTGAACATTCCATGAGTGTAAACTTTTTATTTTAAGCAAATTAGAAAAAATACAAATAGTGTAAAAGGGTAAAAACACTTGATTTTCAATTAATTCTATTTTTTAATTTCCCCAATTAATTTTCTCTTAAGTTACAGAAAGATGTACTATTCGTTTTTAAATAATAAATCAATAATTTACATGGAATTTAAGACACCAATAATAGCTGGTATCTGATTATGATGTATCTCTATTCTAAGACTTGTAGGTAGTCCAGCATCTATAAGTTGTTCATAAGCAGTAAGCCTTGCTTTTCCTGCGGGTGAATTTTCTAACATGTCTTGGTTAAACTCTGCTAGTGTTGACCTAGCAATGATAGGTTTAATACTTACCTTATTTTCACCTTGCAGAGATTTTAAAGATGATTTATGTTCAGATAATACATCAGCAGAAAGTGCATCTTCATTTCTGACAACTGGTGGAGTTTCTAATTTTTTTCTTTTAAATTTTTTGAGACGAGCTAAGCGTTTATTCCAAAAACCTCCTAATGCTTCTCCTAATAATTCAATAACTAATTTTACAACCGCTGCGCCAGTTGGTCGCCAATCTAACGTGCCTACATTGCCTGTAACTCCATGATTTGCAATCATTGCTTGTTGTACATCATTCATTGCTGCTAACATATGCGCTGCTGTTAAATGTGGATTAGCCAAAGTCGCTGCGTTAACATGCATATCTGCTAAATTTGTAGCAGGTCTATAAGTTCCATGTAACAAACCAAAAGTAAAATCTTGGTCTCCTGTAGCAACAGTTGGATCTAAAACAGCTTGAACTACAGTATCGTGGTTTGAGATCAAAGAAGCACTATTGGTTATGTCTTTATTTGAATGATTTAAAGGCATGCGTTGCGTTACAGCTTTAGCACCCATAATATCAGCTTCCTTTTCTAAACTAACATCTGTATTAATATTTACATTTCCTTTCAACTGCACAGTAGGTTTTACTCTTCCTTGTTTTTGTTGTACTACATGCCAAGCTTCGTGTGGTAAATGTTTCTCTTGTCCAGAAGCTACATGAATATTAGTTCCTTGTGCAAAAGCATGTGCTTGTAATTGTGCGGGTTTATCAGAATTATAATGGACTTTAACATCGTCCATTGCGTAGCCAGAAAGCTGTTCTATTCCCGATTTAAGAGTATCAGGTAAGCCTGTATTAGTTGCTTTTCTCTGAATTGGAAGTATATGTTTCGCAGAAAAAGCTTCACTTATTTTTTGTATTTTTCGCTGAATAGTTGCCTGCGGACGATTATCTTCAAAATGAAAAACAGCATCATTCGTCGTTTTTAGTTGTGCAACTTGACTCGGAATAGCTTTGTTTTCTTTTGACTTTTCAGCGTTAATATGCATATTTTAAAGGAATTGTATTTATAACAATACCTGTAAGTTAGCAAAATAAGTAGTGTAATTTAAGAAATAGTATGTGTTGTCTACGATTTGTATATGCGAAGTCGTAGTTGTGTGTAAATTGAAGTTTAGTTTCGTATAATCTTACTATTGATTCAAATGATTATTGGTATTTCTTTTCAACTTAAAAAAACATTCCACATAAAAAACCACAATCATTACAAAAAATGGAATTGCAGATAGTGTAGTTTCTTTTTGAGAACTTTCTAAAGTTGATAACATGAATAGTAATGGAATTAAAACAAACAAAGGCGACAGCATGAACAACCATAATTTATAACCTTTTACGGTTCGCCAGCCTAACAAAAATAGTATTTGTCCTATTACAATAAATAGGATTGGTAAAAAACTACTTAGATCGCTCCGTTGTAGAATGTTTGGTAAATCAAGGATCATAAAAATTTCAAACAATACCCAAGGTCCGCCAACATGTACACCAAAAATCTGTACAAAAAATGAAGATACAATGACGCCAAAGAAAATCCAGCGACTTATTTTTAACTCCATAAATGGTTTTATTTCAAACTTTTCAGAAGCGTTACTGCTTTTTCCACGTCCGCTTCTTCCACGTGTAACTCTATGCTTCCGCCAAGAATACCTGCGTGCGAAGTGTCCATTTTGTTGATTTCGAAATAGTTAACGCTAGCTTCATCTAAAATGTGTTTTGCGTCCATAATTTGAACTCTTGAATCTGTTGAATATATTTTTTGTCTGCTCATAATTTTTATGTCTGTTAGCTACTAAAGATACAAAAATGATAAGGATTTTAATAGACTTTTGAATGATTTGAATGATTTAAATTTTAAATTATGAATGTTGAATTGTAAATTAAAAAATATCGAATATCAAATACAGGATATTGAATGTAGAAGTTTTTCAACCTTGATATATTGAACAACAAACAACTTGCTAAGATAAGTGATAAGTGATAAGTTAAAAGTTAAAAGTTAAAAGTGAAAAAGGGATGAGTTAATAGTTAAACGGAAAGCGACCTAAACAAATCAACAAATCAACAAACTAACAAATCAACAAATACCGAATGTTGAAGTCTAAATAGTTATTTTCTTAAAACTTAAAACTTAAAACTTAAAACTTAAATCCATCAATCATGCTGATAACAATAACCGCCGCCTTTTACTTTTCGTTTGCAGCGTTTGCCAGCGTTTGTTTTACCAAGACATCTTGAAGCAGCAGTATTTTTATTTGAGCTTGAAGCATTTTGTGAACTTCTAGCGGAATTACTATTCTGTTTGGTATGTTGATAACAATATCCGTTAGCGAGTTTAGTTTTGTGTTTGCAACGTGTTCCTTTCTTTGTCTTGCCTTTACAGCGAACAGAAACGGAAGTGCCAACCGATTTATCTTCAGGATTAAACCGTTTTTCTAATTGACTCTTTGGTGGCGATTTACAAATCTTACAAGGCGTTAATTTACAAGAATTAATAGTATCAAGTCCGACCAACTTACTAGAAACATTTTCCACCATTCTACATGAACTCAAATGATATCGTTTCCCCGAAGGCGTTTTGTAGACGCTTTGAGCTTGAATCTTTAGACAAACGAGAAATAGAAATATGATTAGTAAGTATTTCATGTGAGTTAGAATAATCATCAAATCTATCAAAACGAAACAATATAAAACTACGGTTTACCGTAAAACAATCGACTAAAAAAACAAACGCCATCACAAGATTCAAAAATCTCACAATGGCGTTTTATATTTTAACCGACAACCGACAACCGACAACCGACAACCGATAACCGAAAACTAATCCTGCAAAGCAAAAACTTTCTTCAACAAGTCCGTAGTTCTTGAGCCAACTTTAGTTCGAATCTTTTGTTCTTCCACAGAAATCATCGTATACACGCCTTTCAAAGCTTCGGTAGTTACGTAATCTGTTAAATTTGGATTTACCTTACTCACAAAAGGAATCTTATTATAATTATCAATCATTTGTGTCCAAATTCTATCCGCGCCAACTTTTGCAAACGAATTTTGAATCACAGGTTGAAACTTATCATACAACGCAGTATTCGTTTTTCCTTGTAAATAGCTAGTTGCGGCGTTGTTACTTCCTAACAAAATATTTTTTGCATCAGCGAACGTAATATCTTTTACCGCATTTATGAAAATTGGAGTTGCTTCCTTTACAGCATCTTCTGCAGCTCTATTCAATAACTTAATTCCGTCATCTGCCAAACTTCCCAAGCCAATATCGCGCAATGCTTTATCTACTTTTTGTAACTCTTCTGGCAGTAAAATCTTTACCAAACTATTTCCATAAAAACCATCTTTCAAGGTCAGTTTTTTTACTTGTTTGTCAATTCCGAAGTCTAATGCTTGACGCAATCCTGCTGCAATATCAGCATCTCCAAGTCCGCCGTTTGGCAACTGATTCACAACTTGTTGTAACTCTGCACAAGAATTCAACATCAACAATCCGACAAAAGCAATCATAATTTTTTTCATAATAATATATATTGTTTTTAGACAAAAGTAATTTGGGAAGGTTTAAAACCTCGAACTACAAAAATAGGATAAAAAAATGAGTTGGCTGAAAGTTATTTGCGTTAGAAAATTCATAATAAACACAATACTTTTTTGAATATTCCGTAAATTGCCAGCCTAAAATATACACTTCATTACAGATGGAACAAGCGCAACCTTACAAACCCAAATATAAAGTACGAATCGTTACCGCAGCATCATTATTTGATGGACACGATGCCGCAATAAATATCATGCGACGCATTATTCAGTCAACTGGTGTTGAGGTAATTCATTTAGGACACGACAGAAGCGTGGAAGAAGTAGTAAACACAGCAATTCAAGAAGATGCAAATGCAATTGCATTGACTTCATATCAAGGTGGACACAATGAGTACTTTAAATACATGTACGATTTGTTAAAAGAAAAAGGCGCAGAACATATCAAAATATTTGGCGGCGGCGGCGGCGTAATTCTTCCAGAAGAAATCAAAGATTTAATGGACTATGGAATCACGCGAATCTACTCACCAGATGATGGACGCGCTATGGGATTGCAAGGAATGATTAACGATTTGGTGCAACAATCTGATTTTGCTAGCCCATCCTTAATTCTTCCCAAAGGGAAGACGGTTGCGGAAAGTATCAAAGAAAAAGAAGTTAAAACAATTGCACGATTAATATCGTTTGCAGAGAACAAGCACGAAGAGTTTGAACGGCTTTTTTCTCCTTTGGGGAAACCAAAAGGGGCAACAACACCAGTATTAGGAATTACAGGAACTGGTGGCTCAGGAAAATCTAGTTTGGTGGACGAATTAGTACGTCGTTTTTTAGTTGACTTTCCAGAAAAAACAATTGGTTTAATTTCAGTTGATCCTTCAAAACGAAAAACTGGTGGCGCATTATTGGGAGATCGGATTCGTATGAACGCCATCAACTCACCAAGAGTGTACATGCGTAGTTTGGCAACACGACAATCGAATTTGGCATTATCAAAATATGTAAACGAAGCAATACAAGTATTAAAAGCGGCGGAATATGATTTAATCGTTTTGGAAACGTCGGGAATTGGACAATCGGATACGGAAATCATGGAACACAGCGATGTGGCTTTATACGTAATGACACCAGAATTTGGCGCAGCAACGCAATTGGAAAAAATTGACATGCTCGATTTTGCTGACTTAGTTGCGATCAATAAATTTGACAAAAGAGGCTCGTTAGACGCTTTGCGTGATGTAAAAAAACAATACATGCGTAACAATCATTTGTGGGACGTTCATCAAGATGATTTGCCTGTTTACGGAACCATTGCTTCACAATTCAACGATCCAGGAATGAACACGTTGTACAAAGCTGTAATGGATAAATTGGTTGAAAAAACAAAATCAGATTTACAATCGACTTTTGAAATTTCAGATGAAATGAGCGAGAAGATTTTCGTCATTCCGCCAGCAAGAACACGTTATCTATCTGAAATTGCAGAAAGCAATAGGGCATACGACAAAACAGCAGAAACGCAAGTGGAAGTTGCACAACGATTGTTCGGAATCTATAAAACAATAGCTTCGGTAACGAATGTAACTTCAAGCGAAGTAGAGATGTCGTTTATGTCTAAAATTGGGTTGGATGAAACTATTATTTTAGATCGAATTGAGAAAGAAGCAGACATTGATTTGGTAAAATTATTACTCAAAGAGTTTGATCGCGTGAAGCTAAATTTAGATCCTTATAACTGGGAAATCATAAATGGTTGGAGCGAAAAAGTAAACAAATACAAAAACCCGATTTACACTTTTAAAGTGCGTGATCGTGAAATAAAAATTGAAACACACACAGAATCTTTATCACATGTACAAATTCCAAAAGTAGCGTTGCCAAAGTATCAAGCTTGGGGCGATATTTTAAAATGGTGCTTGCAAGAAAATGTGCCAGGAGAATTTCCATACACATCAGGATTATATCCTTTCAAACGTACAGGAGAAGATCCGGCGCGAATGTTTGCTGGAGAAGGCGGACCTGAACGTACCAATAAACGTTTTCATTACGTAAGTGCAGGAATGCCCGCAAAACGTTTGTCAACGGCTTTTGATAGTGTAACTTTATATGGAAACGATCCAGATTTACGACCAGATATTTATGGTAAAATCGGAAACGCAGGAGTTTCTATTTGTTGTTTGGATGATGCAAAAAAACTCTATTCTGGTTTCAACTTAGCAGATGTAATGACTTCGGTAAGTATGACTATAAATGGCCCTGCGCCAATGTTACTAGGTTTTTTCATGAATGCAGCAATCGATCAGCAATGTGAAATTTACATCAAGGAAAACGAACTTGAAAAAGAAATTGAAGCGAAAATTGCTGAAATTTATAAAGGTAAAGAACGTCCAAAATATAATGGCGAATTGCCAGAAAGTAACAACGGTTTAGGTTTGATGCTTCTCGGAGTTACAGGAGATCAAGTTTTGCCAAAAGAGGTTTATGACGATATCAAAGTCAAAACCATTGCGCAAGTTCGTGGAACGGTTCAGGCGGATATTTTAAAAGAAGATCAGGCACAAAATACGTGTATCTTTTCTACGGAATTTGCATTGCGATTAATGGGCGATGTGCAAGAATATTTCATTGAAAATAATGTGCGTAACTTCTATTCGGTTTCCATTTCTGGATATCATATCGCGGAAGCTGGCGCAAATCCGATTACGCAATTGGCATTGACATTATCAAATGGTTTCACATACGTTGAGTATTATTTAAGTCGTGGAATGGACATCAACAAATTTGGCCCAAACTTATCATTTTTCTTCTCCAACGGAATTGATCCTGAATATGCAGTGATTGGACGTGTTGCGAGGAAAATCTGGGCGAAAGCCTTAAAACATAAATACGGAGCAAATTCACGTGCGCAAATGTTGAAATATCACATTCAAACTTCTGGACGTAGTTTGCACGCACAAGAAATTGATTTTAACGACATTCGTACAACGTTGCAAGCATTATACGCAATTTACGATAATTGTAACTCGTTGCATACCAATGCATACGATGAAGCAATTACAACGCCAACGGAAGAATCGGTTCGTAGAGCAATGGCAATTCAGTTGATTATCAACAAAGAATTAGGATTGGCTAAGAATGAAAATCCAATTCAAGGTTCGTTTATCATTGAAGAATTAACAGACTTGGTAGAAGAAGCAGTTTTACTAGAATTTGACAGAATAACAGAACGTGGTGGCGTTTTAGGTGCAATGGAAACGATGTATCAACGCTCTAAAATTCAGGAAGAAAGCTTGTATTATGAGACTTTAAAACATAACGGACAATTTCCAATTATTGGCGTAAATACATTCTTAAGTAGTAAAGGTTCGCCAACGGTTGTACCAAAAGAAGTCATTCGTGCAACGGAAGAGGAAAAACAATATCAAATTAAAATACTAGAAAATCTTCACAAAGCACATGATACAGACGAATTATTACTTGAATTACAGAAAAAAGCAATCAATAATGAAAACATATTTGAAGCTTTAATGGATGTTTGTAAAGTCTGCTCATTAGGACAAATTACAGCATCTTTATTTGAAGTTGGAGGACAATATCGAAGAAATATGTAGTTTATAAAATACGTAGCTTACTAAATAAAACTTCCTGTTATGCTGCTTTTTTGGAGTACTAACAGGAAGTTTTTTATTGATACATTAAAAATCTTACTTTTTTATTTGATTTTACATTAAATTCTTTTAGTTTTATTTTCTTAACTAAGTTTATATAAAAATTAGTTTTAGTTATAGTAGAAATAATAGGGATTTCTGTTATATATACGTTGGCTATAATACAAAAAAAAATGAGGAACATTGCAATCTTAATATTAATATTTTCTTCAGGATTGTTATATTCTCAACAAAATAAAAAAATAGTTTTAGAACAAATTTCTGTTTTATCAAAAAAAAATGATTCACTTCAAAATCAACAATCAAAGACGGATTTAGAAATTATAAAACTGAATAGTTATAACAAAAACATATCAGAAAAATTGACTCAGTTGGAAACAGAAATCTCATCAATTGAAGAACAAAACAATACGAATAAAAATAATACCAAAATAGGAGCATTAATTCTACTTTTTGGACTTTTGTTAGAAGTATTAGGAGTTATATTTCTTTCAAGTGATAGTTTGTCAAAAAAAACGAGAAAAATTCGACCGGTGAAAGTTGAATATACTATTTCAAATTCGGGTGGTAACAGAACTCTAGAATTGGAAATAATCACTTTACAAATAATTGGAACAATATTTCTTGTATTTGGTTTTGCTTTTCAGTTTATAGGAACTTTACTGGTACTTACAAGTGATTTATTAATTAACTCATTAGGTATAATCTCAATACTTATAGGAATTTTTATATTTAGTTATATTGTAGTTAAATACATTGGAAAAGAAAATATTTTCGAAAAATTAAAAACCACGTTTAAAAATTTCAGAGGAATAATAATGTTTCGTTTGGAAAGAAAATTCCATAAACGAAAAGAAGTTGTCTGTGAGACTTGCTATAAAACTGTGCCAATTTCGCAAGCTACAGTTGGATATTTAAACCCAAAAAAAATGGACCATTACGAACATCCAAGACATTTGCATATTGGTCACGAAAAATGTATTGACCCAATATTTGAAATTAGCAGACAAAACCCAAGTGATAATTATAGTGTAGTTTCAAAACCTCTGACTGAATTTTTGAAAAACGATTTCGATGAAATAAAAGAAATATTAAAAATTACAACGGAAAAACACGGAGATTGGGATACTGAATTTAAACAAACAGTAATTAGAATATCCGAAATAGAAAAGTACTATATCTAACACCGTATATATTTTATTGCTAGTTCTAGCCTACTTACGAAAATCCTCGCGGATTTTCTATTCGGTTTTTATTTGCTAAATTACGTGTTAAACCAAGTAACAAGACATACACAAAACCGTTAAACACAAAGCGGAAAAAACCACAGAACGAACATCAAAGTGAAGGAGAAAATTCAAAAATATGATTTCAAAGAAGGACTTCCACAGGAGTTTGAAATCATTGGTTTTGATTTTCTTTTTAATGAGTTTCCAGACGATGTTACAAAACCACACAGAACAGAATTTTACCAAATTCTATGGTTTCAAAAAGGTTCACCAACACATTTGGTCGATTTTAACCCAATAAAAATCAAACCAAATTCATTACTTTTTATAAATAAAAATAGCGTTCAACTTTTTGATAATGAAACGAGTTTCAGCGGAAAGATGATTTTATTTACAGACAGTTTTTTCTGCAAAACGAAAATGGACACTACATTTTTGAGAAGTAGTAATTTGTTCAATGATTTACTTTCTGTTACTCAAATTAATGTTTCAGAAATAAATTCAACTTTTACAACTATTTTTCAGCAATTGGAAACCGAATTGCAGCATTTTAAAGACAATTATCAATCGGACATACTTCGTAATGATTTACGAAACCTTTTGTTGCATTCCGAAAGAGAAAGAAGAAATCAAAATTTTGTAGAATTAAAAAAAGATGCAGACTTTGATTACGCTCTGATTTTAAAAGACCTTTTGGACAAAAATTTTATAAACCATAAAAAAGTTAGTTTTTATTCTCAAAAAATGCATTTGACATCTAAAAGGTTGAACCAAGTCACGACAAAAATATTCGGAAAAACACCGAAAGAAATTATTGATGATAGAGTCTTACTTGAATCCAAAAGAATATTGGCACACACAAATGAAAGCATCAAAGAAATTGCTTTTTCGTTAGGTTTTGAAGAACCTACCAACTTTATCAAATACTTCAAAAAACACACAGATAAAACACCTGTTGAATTTAGAACAGCATTTACTTCGGCTTAAAAGTATCACTTAAAGGACTGTTTTTATCGTTTCTTTTCTTCTACTTCATTGCAACTTTACAGTATCAATTTAAAACAACCAATAATGAAAAAGATACTAGTAAGTGCAACGATAATTTTGGCAATTGGTTTTACAGCCTGCAATAGTCAAAAAACAAGTTCAAATATCAAAAAAGTAGAAAAAATGGAAATTTCAAATAAAGAAAAAGTAATTGCACTTTTAAAAAGCATAGAGACTGGCGCTCAAGAACCTGTAGGTTATATCAACCCAGAAAAATACATTCAACATAATCTTGGAGTTGAAGACGGACTTGCTGGATTTGGAGCATTATTGCAACAACTTCCACCGAATTCTGCGAAAGTAAACACAGTTAGAGCTTTTGAAGATGGCGATTTTGTTTTTACTCAAACTGATTACAACTTTTTCGGACCAAAAATCGGTTTCGATATTTTCAGATTTGAAAATGGAAAAATAGTTGAGCATTGGGACAATTTACAAGAAACACCAGCAAATCCAAATCCGAGTGGTAACACAATGATTAATGGAACAACCGAAATAAAGGACATTGACAAAACTGAAGAAAATAAAACAATTGTAAAAAACTTTGTCAATGACATTTTAGTTAATGGCGAAATGGATAAATTAGTTGGAAATTTTGATGGAGACAATTATATTCAGCACAATCCACAAATTGCGAATGGACTTTCTGGACTTGGAAAAGCATTGGAATATATGGCTTCGCAAGGAATTACTATGAAGTACGACAAAGTGCATAAAGTTTTGGGCGAAGGTAATTTTGTATTGACAGTTAGCGAAGGTTCGTTTGCTGATACAGCAACTTCGTTTTACGACTTGTTTAGAGTTGAGAATGGAAAAATAGCTGAACATTGGGACGTTTTAGAAACTATTGCACCAAAAGCAGAATGGAAAAATAATAACGGAAAATTTTAATAAAATAAAAACAATATGAATGTAATTAAAGCATTAAACTGGAGGTATTCCACAAAGGATTTTGACCCAAATAAAAAAATATCTGAACAAGATTTTGCAAAAGTAAAAGAGATTTTAAGGATGAGTCCTTCAAGTACAAATTTACAACCGTGGCATTTTGTTATTGCAAATTCAGAAGAAGGCAAAAAGAGAATGGCGAAAGGAACTGAAGGATTTTTTCATTTCAATACACCAAAGGTTTTAAATGCTTCACACGTAGTTTTATTTTGTTCTAGAATAACTGCAAATGAAGAGTATATGCAACACCTATTAGATGTTGAAGACAAAGATGGTAGATATCCTAATGAAGAAATAAAAAACGGAATGCACGGAGGCAGAAATATGTTTGCCGATATTCATAAATACGATTTAAAGGATTTACAGCATTGGATGGAAAAACAAGTGTATCTAAATATTGGTAACTTCTTATTAGGTGTTGCAACTCTTGGGATTGACGCGTGTCCAATGGAAGGACTTGATATGAAAGCACTTGATGAAGAATTTGGTTTGCGTGAAAAAGGATTTACAGCAATAACAGCAGTTTCTATAGGCTATAGAACTGAAAGTGATTTCAATACTACAGATAAAACGCCAAAATCAAGACTTTCGGAACAAGAAACTATGACAATTCTATAACGGAAAAAGTCCAGTGCCTAACAATGGTGACTGTTGCACAAGTCTATAAAAACAACAAAATTAATATAAAAAAAGCCCTTTTAAGGGCTTTTTTAGGTTTTTAGTAAGTATACATTTGAATAATTTACATGGCTTAAAATAGTTGCTATGAAGTTTTGAGTTGCTTTTAGTTCTGAAAAAATAGCATTGCCTATTTTGGCTGCACTTTTTGCCATTTTTGTAACGAACTTTAGGTATTTCTTCAGATTATAAGCAATCGCTGACATATGCATCACTTTATTTGCTTGCTTTATTCCCAAAGTATTAACTTTTCTGAGTCCCATATATTCCTTTAGCGTACCAAATACTGGTTCTACTGTGCTTTGACGTTTTCTCTTCATATAACGTCCTTGATTGCTATGGACTCTAGCAATGTTTCGTTCATATTCTTCCACATAATAGGTTATCGTAATACGCTTTTCTTGACTCTTCTTTAAACAAGTGCTTCTTAGTGGACAACCGATGCATACTTTTTTTGAGGCACGATATTCTTTCTTTTTATTGTTATTTACTCCTTCATAAAATACCTTTTTAAAAGGAATAATCTTTCCTTGTGGACACACATAATGATCCGATTCTTTGTCATATATAAAATCATCTGGACCACCTTTGTAAGTACCATGCGGTGGAATGTAACTTTTTAAACCTTGAGATTCTAAAAAGGCATAGTTCTCGCCGCTACTATACCCAGTATCTGCCACTAGATTTTCCCATAATAATCCTCCTTTTCGCAAACGTCTTTGAGTTCTAATAGTTATATCTTGCAAATACTGATTGTCTCTCTTATCAGCATGATATGCCTTAATATCGCTAATCACATGATGTGCGGTGTCTACACTGAGTTGACTCATGTAATTGAGCTTTCTTGCTTTGCCAGGTTTTACACTAATGCGAGCATCAGGATCTGTGGGACTGTAATGCGTTTTGTTACTGGTATACCGACTTCCTTTATTGCCTGCGCCTGTTCGTTGATCTTGATCCTTTGCCCATTTCTTGTTCCTTGATGTGATAGCTTTGAGTTCCTGATCGTTAGCAGTAATAACCTGTTGTTCTTTACTTGCCTTGTTTTGAACTTGACGATCTCGGTAACTCTGAACCCGAACTTTGGATAAATGTGCGTCCAATTCTTCTTCAGGAACTTTTAACTCCAAGCTATCCATCGAAGCATTCGCTTTTATTGGTGCGGAATCGATTGCCTGTGTGTGACCGCTTACCATTCCTTTGTCTACACAAAGCATGAAAACTCGTGTAAAAACTTCTTCAAATATTGATTCAGGGAATAACTGTCGCGTTCTACTTATCGTACTATGCCATGGAAGTTCTTCATCAATATCATACCCCAGAAAATACAAAATATCCAAGCGTAGACTACAATGCTGAATCAACTTACGATCACTAATAATATTTTCTAAATAACCAACCAAACATAGTTTAAAGAACACAACAGGATCAATGCTTTTTTGTCCGCTACTTCCGTAATAGACTTTGGTAAGTTCATACAAATAATCTAAATCTAACTCAGAAGATAAACGACGATAAAAATTTTCTTTTGGAATTCGATCACTTAGTTGAAAATTGTTGAATAGTTTTTCTTGATAGATTTTTTTGCCTTGCATATATCAAGATACGAAATTTATCAATATCTTAGACTTGTGCAACAGTCACAATATATATCGGTTGTGCATTTTGATAAAATTCGTCGATTCGAGTGAATTTTACGATTGAAAATGAGTAAAATTTGTATCGAGAATAGAATTTTTTACACTAAACAGGTTCTCGATACGATTTTTCGTGCCTCAAAATCACTCGAACTGACGCTTCATTATTCTTTTGAATTCAAAATGAAAAACTGGTTAAAATCTTACTTTTTCGTTTGATTTCACATTAAATTCTTTTAGTTTTATTTTCTTAACTAAATTTATTGAGTTAGTCATTTAACTTCCGTATCTTGTTATCAATAAAAACGGAGTTTATGGAAGCATTTAAAGGACAAAATATACTGAGCTTTATAAAAGAATTGCCAGATGATGAAGCCTGTAAGGCTTATTTGGCTAAAATAAAATGGCAAGATGGTTTTAAATGTATGAAATGTGGTCATACAAAAGGTTGTGAAAAATCTGGATATAGGTATCATTGTTATAGTTGTAATCATGTGGAAAGTGCTACAGCAAATACGTTATTTCATAAGGTGAAGTTTGGATTACAAAAAGCATTTTGTGTAGTATTTGAAATGAGTACAAGTAGTAAAAGTGTATCAAGTATTCAGATGGGTAAGCGCTTCAATATTCGACAAGGTACCGCTTGGTTTTTTATGCAAAAAGTTAGAAAAACAATGAAGAGTAGCCAACAATATCCTTTATCAGAATTAGTTCATGTAGATGAATTTACGGTAGGTGGAAAAGAAGAAGGTAAACAAGGTAGAAGCTATGATTCTAAAAAGAAAAAGGCAGTAATAGCAGTAGAACTGAGCAAGAAACATCAAATTAAGCGAGTATATGTAAGGTCTATTGATGATTACTCAGCCAAATCTTTAACACCAATATTTGAAGAACACATAAGTACAACGGCACAAATAGTGACCGATAAATGGAGAGGATATTCACCTTTAAAAAAGGATTATAAAATTGAACAAAAATTTAGTAACAATGGTAAGAATTTTAAGGAATTGCATATTGTAATCATGCAATTGAAATCTTGGTTAAGAGCCATCCCAACTCATGTTAGTAAATGGCATGTCCAAGCTTACTTTGATGAGTTTTGTTTTAGAATTAATCGTTCTCAATTTAAAGAAACTATTTTTCATAAAACTATAGAAAGAATGGTTATTGCAAAACCTATTTATCATAAAAACATTAAACGGATACTAAGTGTGTAACTCAATAAATTTATATGAAAATTAGATTTAGTTATAATAGAAATAAAAGGAATTCCTGTTATACATACGTTGTGTTTAATTTAAAAGACCGATAAAATGAAACCACTTTTATTAGTGTTGATCTTAACACTATTCAGTTGTTCCAATAAAACATATAAAAATGTAGATTGGATGATTCAAATAGACTTATCAGGCACAGATTTTACTTTTGAGAACAAAGTAGATAATGACAGTTTATTGAATTCAAATTTTTCGACATTTAAATTACCACAGATTCATTGCTCTGTTGAAAACATTGATTTCCAGCCAGAGTTCAGAATTTATGATAAATACTTGATTTCCGACACATTAAATTATCGACAAATATCAGATTCACTTTCTTACTATTTGAAAAATAAGTTTGAGATATTACAATCAATGATGAGTCCTGATGATTATGGTCAGTTATTCAAATTTGTTGTACAAGGAGAAAATATATATTTATATCAATATAATTTGATTGATTTACAGAATAAACACTATTTGATACAGTATGTATCAACTTATGGGACAAAGAGAAAACTAGATAAAGATTTAAAAAAATTAATCAAACAGATTGAACCAATAAAAAACTAAAAACACCTCTAGAAAAGCACTCTTTCTTTTGCATCTGCTTGTCACACTGAGCATTATTGAAATTAAAATATATTTTGATTGAAGATACCGAGCGAAGCTATCGCAATGTTGGGCGAACAAAGTAAAAGAAAATAGAAAACGAATAAATGTGCTTCTATTTTCAATGAAATATTTTATACAAAAAACTCAAATCGGAGAAACACGTAGTTTATCTAAACAGAAAGTATATCATACCAAAAATGTATAAATCGTGTCGGTTTATACATTTTTTTTATGTAATTATCTAAAAGGAAGTACTTTCAGCCTTGTAAAACTAAAATCAGGGCAAACTACATGAAAGTAAAATTACTTTTCTCAGCAATATTATTATTCGCTATTCACAATACGTATGCGCAACCAGCTAATAACGATTGTGCAGACGCAGAAACAATTTCGGTAACAACCACAGGAACAACGTTAGTAAGTTTCAACAACGCAACAGCAACACAAAGTTTGCTGAGCAGTTGTGACACTTCCCCAACAACATATCCAGATGTTTGGTATCAATTTACGATGCCAGTTTCTGGAAACATCCGAATTACAGGCGTCAACTTTGCTGATGGTTTTTCATTATATAATACGTGTGGAAGTGCAGAAATTGCCTGTTTTTACAGTACTGGATTCTTTTACAATATTCCCGCGGGAGATTATAAATTAAGAGCTGTTAGTGTTGCCAGTCAAGCTGGATCGGACAGTTTTTCAATTCAAGCTTTTGAAACCGCAACCAATGACGAATGCGCAAGTGCCGAAGTTATCACTGATAATATCACAACACCGCGCACTATTATTTTTAACAATGCACGTGCGACAGAAAGTCTACAAAGTAGTTGCGATACAAACAGTTCATTAAATTATCTTGATTTATGGTATGAATTTACAATGCCAGTTACAGGAAACTTACGAATCTCAGGAGTGAATTTCGCGGATGGATTTACATTATATAACAACTGCGGAACTGTTCCAACGGAAGTTGATTGTTTTTACGACGATCACTTTGTGTACAATTTGCCAAGCGGAACATATACATTACGTGTGGTAAGTACAGATGGAAACGCAGGAAGCGACAGTTTTGTAATTCAAGCATTAGAAACTGCTGCAAATGACGAATGTGCAACTGCGACAGTAATTATGGATGATATCACAAATCCTGTACTAATCTCATTCAATAATGCAGCAGCAACACAAAGTTTACAAAGTAGTTGCGATAGCAATAGTGCTTTAGAATATCTCGATTTATGGTACGAATTTACAATGCCAGTTTCTGGAAACTTACGAATCTCAGGAGTGAATTTCGCTGATGGATTTACATTATATAACAATTGCGGAACGGTTCCGACGGAAGTTGATTGTTTTTATGACGATAATTTTACATACGGATTAACCGCAGGAACGTATACATTACGTGTGGTAAGTACTTCAGGTAATTCAGGATTTGATAATTTTACGATGCAAGCTTTTGCAACAGCACCAAATGACGAATGCGCCAATGCGGAAGTTATTACAGCAGATATTTCTTCAGCAACAACAATAAACTTCAACAATGCAAACGCCACACAAAGTTTGCAAAGTAGTTGTGATAGCAATGCTTCGTTAGATTATCTTGATTTATGGTACGAATTTACGATGCCAGTTACAGGAAATCTACAATTTTCAGGAGTGAATTTTGCCGATGGTTTTACATTATATGGCAACTGCGGAAGTGTTCCGACGGAAATTGACTGTTTCTATAACAATCATTTTGTCTACAATTTAGCTGCCGGAACGTACACATTACGAGTTGTGAGTTCAGCAGCAAATTCAGGAAACGATAGTTTTATAATACAAGCGTTTGAAACGGCAGCCAATGACGAATGCGCAACTGCGGAAGTTATTACGGCAGATATCACGACACCAACTACAATCAACTTTAACAATGCCACCGCAACACAAAGTTTACAAAGTAGTTGTGAAGCAAGCGGAGCAACGTATTTAGATTTGTGGTATGAATTTACAATGCCAGTTACAGGAAACATTACAATAACAGGCGTGAATTTCGCCGATGGATTTACATTATATGATAATTGTGGAACAGTTCCGACAGAAATTGACTGTTTCTACAACCAAAAAATAATGATCGGAATTACTGCCGGAACGTATACTTTACGTGTTGTAAGTAATGAAATTTATGCTGGCGCAGATAGTTTTGTAATTACGGCGTATGAAGCGGTTACAAATGTAGATTGCGCTTCCGCAGAATTGATTCAGGTAGCGGCAATTGGCGACTGTGGCTCACAAATTGTCATGTCGGAATTACGCGGTTCAACCGTTGCTTCTTCGGTAGGAAGTTGCCAGAATGGATCGCAAACTTGGTTGGACACTTGGTATACGTTTGAAGCAACATTGACAGGAAATATAGCACTCAACAGTAATTCTTTCTTTAACAACTTTGCAGTATATGATGCTTGTGGCGGAACAGAAGTTGCTTGTTTTACTGACGACGGTTCAATTCCTGTACTATTCGGAAATACTTATTACATACAAGTTTCTAGAGTAGAATCTAGTCTTGCAACTGTTACGTTTTGTTTAGAAGGTGCGCCAGTTGTAGCCACAGGAACAGCAGGTGTTTGTGAAAACATGCCAACAGTAGAAATTTCGGTTGCAGAAGGAAATACAAACGAATGGGTTCCAATTTTAGATGCATCAAACAATATAGTAGCGGCACTAAACGCTAACGGAAACGACTTAGGAACTATCACAACAACATTATTTATAGACATTGCTGATACTCGAGACTTCTCAGGGCAACCGTATTTACGGAGGGAAGTCTCCATCAGTTCTCAAAATGCACCTTCAAGCAATGTAAATGTACGTCTATACGTACTAGGTGATGAGGTTGATGATTTGATTCTTGCAGATAGTAATTTAGCATCTGTCAATGGGTTAGAAGTCATGAAAGTAAACGGAAACACCTGTTCTTCAGGATATGTTTCTGGAGGCGATTTTATAACTGCAGGAGTAACTTCCTATCAAGATGATTATTATCTTCGGTTCAATACAAATTCGTTCTCGGTTTTCTATCCAACATCTACAAATTTGGATGGAACGTTAAGTATTCCATCTACAGAAACAAATAATTTTGGAATTACAATTGCGCCAACAGTAACTGACGGAATTGTATATATAAAAGGATCAACAACACTTACAAACGTTACTGTAAACGTGTTTGATATCACAGGAAGAAAAAGCTATCAAACAACTTTTGATACTCTTGATCAAACCAATCAAACCATCAATTTAAGCGGTTATCAAGCAGGAATGTATTTCATGAAAATTTCACACAATAACAAACAATTCACTAAACGAATCGTATTAAAATAGTTAGTAATCTGATATTATCTAACTAGAGTGTCACAAGAAGATAGGTCATCTTTGCGTGGCACTCGTTATTTTAGTCGTTTAAAAATATAACCTGCTTTTTCTGCGCCCCAAACATGTTTGTTTTCGGCATCAAAACCACGATCCCAACTTTCAATTACATTGGGTTTTATGTAAACGATTGAAGTTGCATAACTTGCGCCGCGCATCGTACTTTTACAATTTTTTTCGTTGGTGCTTCCAACATAACTGTTTCCTTCTTTTTTCAAAAATACAGCACAACCTTCTCGTTCTTTCAAAAGTGAAGCATCAAACTGATCGAAATAGTCCAAACTTTTCCATTTTCCAATAAAATCCTCTGGGTTTTCTAACGTAAATACTTTGCTTGAAAAATCACCATTTTCTAGTTTTTCTAATTGATATATGCGTTGACGATATGGTTTTGACTGATTACTATTCAACGCTTGCTCAACATACAACCAATACCCATCTTTGGATTTCCAAATAGGATACATGTGAAGTGAAATATTATAATAAGTGGAATCTTTTGCAGCTTGTTTACTACTGTCAAATGATCCTGTCATTATAGTTTGTAAAGCGCTCAATTCATTTTGTGGAGTTGCAGATTTAGAACTGGTACAACTCGAAAAAGCACATATAAATAGTGCAATAGTAGAAAATAGAATTGTGTTTTTCATCAGTCGGTTGGGTTTAGAGTTTTTCAAATTTACGTCACAGATAGTTTGAAAACACACAAAATGTTAAAAATCAGAAAGTTTTCTATTAATTCTGTAACTTTAAACAAAGTATTATTCATGCGTATTGTATTTCTTCTCATAGTAAGTTTATGGATTTCTGTCGGATTTGCGCAAGCCGATCATTTTGAAAAGGGTAAAATCTTAGATTCGATTTCGGTGTCAAACAGCACAGAAACCTACGCGTTGTATCTTCCAGAATCATATGATAAAACTACACTTTCTGCGGTTGTTTTTATATTTGATCCAAGGGGAAATGGCAAACAAGGAATGCAATCTTTTATATCGTCTGCCGAAAAGTTCAATTATATCTTAATCGCTTCCAACGTAACTAAAAACGGCGTTCCGTATAGCACTAATTTTGAAGCCGTAAACCGATTGTTTGAAACGGTTTTTTCCATATTCAAAATTGACGAAAAACAAATTTATACCGCAGGATTTTCAGGCGGTTCGCGTTTGGCAACTGCAATTGCGGCATTGACAGGGAAAATACAAGGTGTGATTGCTTGCGGAGCTGGTTTGGCAACCAACAAATCATTTACGCCAAGTAAGGAAATATTCTCTTTTGTGGGTTTGGTTGGAGATGAAGATATGAACTATCAAGAAATGTTCAACACAAAAAAATTACTTGACAAATTTGAGGTGCCAAATGAATTATTTGTTTATAATGATACACATAATTGGCCGCCAAACGAGCAAATAGAACGTGCTTTTAGTTGGTTAGAATTGCGTGCGTATAAAAAAAATATACGCTCTATTAATTCACAATTTGTACAATCGTATTTTGAATCTCAATATACGATTGCGGACTCGTTGGTAATTCACAATAAATTTAGATCTGTACTAGAATATGAAAGTATTATCGAAAATTTCACACTTTATTTTGATCTCACAGGAACACAGCGAAAAATTGATGCTTTAAAAGTGTCTCCACAATATCAAAATGAAGTTATTGCAAGAGAAACCAATATCAAAGAAGAAAACGAACTGTATGTAAAGTTTTCAGAAGTGTATTCAAAAGACATTTTGAAAGCAAGTTCACACGATAATTTTCAATGGTGGCGCAGAGAATTAAAACGATTAGATGCAAACATCGCGAATGCGGAAACCGAAAATAAGGCAAAAATGTTGAAACGACTCAAGCAATCAATTTTTGCAGGTGCGTACGAATCTTCTATGGGTTATGTTGGCGCAAAAAAAAACAAACATGCATTGTATTGCGATCAATTGTTGGTGTATTTTAATCCAGATCAGGCATATTGGTATTATCGTGTGGCGCAAAGTTATGCCAGAAATGACAATTTTACACGAACTATCAGAAATCTCAAAAAGGCAAAAGAACTCGGATTGCAACGTTTTGAAGCGATTCAGAATCTTCCATTATTTGCAAAATTTAAGCAAAAGAAAAAATTTAAAAAGCTTTTTGAAGAAGATTCGAAGTAACAAAAAGTGAAAGATTTATAAATCTTACATAAAAAGTAAGTATAAAAGCAATTGTTTGTCATATAAAAAGGAGTTTTTTTGTATATTAGTTTCAACATTAATTTTAGAAACCGCTATTATGAAAAAACAAAAAATCAAAAGCTTATTACTAAGCAAAAAAACAGTATCAAAACTGACAAATCTACCCGCAATTAAAGGTGGCGGACCAACACATAATCCTACATGTTTGGAGCCGACAGGAATTAGTTTCTGTATTCGTTGTATGGAAGATTTTACAGAAGGTTGTGTGACGCATCCTTACTGTTAATTGATTATTATCAGAAATATTAGTAAATAATAATTTAAGAAATAATTGTACTTTAATATAGTCTTTACTAAAAATGATAAGCAAAAGGAATGTCGAAAGGCATTCTTTTTTAAATTTTGTACATTTAAAAGTCTACAAATCAAAACTTAAAATCATGAAAAAAAGAGCAATTAAAAATTTAGCATTCAGAAAAAGTATCATTTCTAAATTCGATCATGTCGAAAAAATAAAAGGTGGAAATCGTTCAGAAACAAGTTGTTTATGCGGACCTTCACAATGTGATTGTATCGCAGAAGATACGATGTGATCTTAAATAATTTTTGATAAAATGTATCTCAAGTTAAAATGTAAATAGCACTATTGCGCAATCCTAACAGGGCAGAATCATACTTTTAAATTTAATATTCTGAGTAAATAGTCTTCATTCCATCCAGCTTCAAGTCTTTTGCTTTTCATAGATAGCTTTTTAGAGGTTTCATTTTTCAATAGATTTAAAGCAATTTTAAGCAGAATAGAATAATTTTGAGCAGCATTTCCTGCTCTTTTTCTAGAAGCATCTTCAGAGAAAGCTACATCTAAAGTCCAATGTAATTTATTTTCTACCGCCCAATGCGAGCGTATTTTAGATTGAAATTCACTAGCATCATTTCGTAAACTTGAAATATAATATCGTGTCGCTTTTTCTGTCGCTTTATCACTATTTTTAAATTCACGAATGCTATCTATTTTTATAATACTTTGTAAATTTTTCCATTGATTGTCCTGTTCAATAAACTTAAAATCAGTAATTACGCTACATGTTCTAGTTTCAATACGCCCATGATCTAAATCATGTTTAGTGTATGTTTCTAGTTGTTTGGAAAACCGAAACTCATCTTCAATATGTTCTAATAACTGCGGTTGATTTGCTTTAACTGCTAAAATATAATCAGCATCTAGTTCAATTATTTTTTTTGCAATTTCTTTTTGAGTTCCCATAGCATCTATTGTAATAGTATTTCCTGCAATACTAAGGATGTTCAGTAATTCTGGGATCGCAGTAATTTCGTTTGACTTTTCAGCTGTTTTAACTTGACCTAGAACAAGATTGTTTTCGCAAGCCCAAGCACTAACCATGTGAATTGGCGATTTTTTACCATGAGACTTTGCGCCACGTATCGTTTTACCATCAATCGCAATTATTTGACCTTTACTTAAATTTGCAATTGAATTGACCCAATCAATAAAACAAGATTCAAATTGTTCACTATCAATAGCTGAAAAGACTCTATTGATAGTTACTTTCGAAGGAATACCGTTAGGTAATTCTAAGAATTTCTTTAAAAAAGGTTCTTTTGATTTGGCAAACCCAGCCATTTGTTCCCAAGTTTCTGCCCCAGAAATCACTGCAATTATACCAATAAGAAGGATATCTACTAAATTATGAAGCTTGTTTATATGGCTTCTGTGGTCTTGTATTTGCCCAAAAATGTCTTTTAAGTTATCAGATGGTTTCATTGAGTTAAGTAATTGATTATCAGTATAATATACGAATAATTGATGACTTAAACAATTAATAATCAGGCAAATAAATGATTATATTGTCTTAAAAAGTATGATTCTGCCCTGGCAATCCTAAGAGTGTGCAATAGTGCTAAATTATTAGTCTGTACATTCACCATTCATACAACAACCACGACCATCTGGAGAATTAGGATTGTCATAACAAGGGCATCCTTCACTTTCGGGAGTACACAGAAAAACATTACATCTTCCATTACTTCCTTTAATTGAAGATTGCTCAGATTTTTTTAATGATTTGACTCCTTCTAAATTTAAAATTGACTTTAACATAGTATATTTTTTTTTGGTTAATAAGCATTAAATTAAACAAAACATTAGCGAGTTCATTACGGTAAAACCTTATTTAACATTTGTTTAAGTCTAAATTTTAACATTACTTAAAAGCCTTTCGAGTTCGCTTCCGAAGCTTGGAAAGTTTGTCTTTATAATACACTTTCAATTCATCAATAAAAACATACGGATTCTCATATTCTGTCAATATTTTATGCAATGAAGAATTTTTTAGTTGGTGTAATTTTGCTTTGAGAGTTTCAATCGCAATTTTTATATGTGAAGTTTCACTTGCGTGAATTTGTACGTTTGCAGTTTTTGTAAGTTCAGTCAAAGAAACATTGCTAAAAATATGCGCATGATACGCTTTTAACGTTTCCAAATCATCTTCTTTATAGATCTGAATCAACTTGGTAGTAACTTCCGTTGCCAATTCGGTATGTTCAGGTTTCATAGAAAATTTATCTGGATGCACATGAAACATCGCTTCTTTGTACAAGCGTTTTTTCTCTTGCAAATCTTCAGTATTGATTGTTTTTTCGCTTGACGCGGAAACTACTTTTAAACCTTTTGGAGCGATATACTTTTTTCCGCGTTGTTTCTGTAACACACGTTTTTGCTTTTTAGCAAGTTTCAATTCCTTATAAATTACTGTCAACTCTTGCACTTCCACAATTTCGTCTGCCAAATGTGAATAGAGTAGTGCTTTAAATTCTTGCACTTTTTGTTCAATCGTGTCAAATTCTCGTTGCAACTGTTCTAATTGCAATTGCAAATCAGTTGTATCAAGATTTGTTGATATTGGAAGATTCTCTTCAGACATTTTACAAAAATACAATACAAAATTTAAAAAGAGTTTAACAGGTCATGTTTCCGTCAAAAATTACTCGAAATTAGTTACCTTTAAAACATCAATCAATACCAAAAACATGTACGCGCACATAGAATCTACGGTAACGGCAATTGTTTGTTTGCTCACCGCATTCGTCATTCAACGTATTTACGAAAAAGAACGAAAACAGCAAAACCTGAATACAATTAGTGGTATTAAATGGTTTGGATTGGCGATTTTTTCTTGGGGAATTGGCGCGTTAGTTACCTTAATTTTAATCAATTACGCTGCATTTTCTGCAACTTCCAAATGGTTGGTATATTGGAGTGTTTTTATCTCGTTAATCAATTCGTTATTTATTCTTTTATCGTTGCCATCTATTGAACATCAAAAAGAACGGAACATGATTGTCAGGATTGTAGAACGTTTTTCTGTAAAAGAATTTATGATGTTATTCTGCGGAATATTTTTCATGATCGCGTTTGTTTTCATTGCAACTTCGTACAATAATCAAGAAATTAGTAACAGTTTTATTTGGCTGATTGACATTCCGATTTCGCTAGTTGTCGCGTTGGCTTTACTATATGAATTGAACAAAGCATTTACCAATCGGAAGATGAAATTCATGTATTTACCCTGTTTTTCTTTATTTGTGTTGATCGTAATTGCGGTTTCACACAGAATCATTCCGCACGAAATGGTGGAAGAATTTATAAGTTTGTCCAATTGGAGTTTGATCGGAATTATTACGTCATTATCGTTTAAATTTATCTTTATTCTTCTCTTTTCAATTCTTTTATACAGTTGGAAATTTCTATCGGAAAAAGAACAACAACAATCTGAATTTGCACTGCTTGAAACTGAACGTACTGCATTGCATTCAGAAAACGAAAAGTTGAAAATTGCGAATGAAAGTCACATTGATACCATTCAATCCTTAACCAAAAAACTAGATCGAAAGAAAAAGAAAGTTGCCAAACTCAAGGAAGCTTCAAAAATTGAATTATCAGATAGACAAAAAGAAGTATTGGCAAACTTAGGTATTTGTGGTGCGAAAAAATCGTACACCGAAATCGCCGAAGCCATGCACATTAGCGTTGATGGTTTTCAGGCACATGTATATCAAATCAAAAAAATATTGAACATTAGCGGCTCGGCAGGAAAAGAGCAACTTATTGCGTACGCAATCGAAAACAAACTGCTACAATTCGCTACTATTTCGTGTGATTAGTCAATAGAATTTCTATAGAAATCTCCATATTATTTAAGTTGAAAAACTATCTAAACCCGCCAAATATAATTGCTAAAATAAAAAGAAGAGTTGGAATCACTACAAGCCACCAAACGAGCTTTGAAGTGTTCGAACGGATTTTTTCTAATTTATCTAACTGCAAAGTCTGTACGAACAATAGCTCTCTTTGAATTTTGCCATCTTTTAAGTCGCCATAAGTTTCAAGGAATTGAGTCCTTTCATCTGTAATTGGTATTTTTTTTTGCCCCATATTTAAAATTTTGTATTCTGATTCATGAATAATATACTTAATTCTTAAATTTAAAGGTTCTATAAAGAATATCAAAATCTGTTCGTATAGAATTTTACGATTAGGTATTATAATGATGTATAATTTCTCTAAAAATTAAATTATTTAGCTATTAAAATCACACTACTTAATCACATACTTAATCATTGAAAACATTAAAAACAGCACTGCGTAACCTTTTCTAAACTCATTTTAGGTTTCATCTTCGTAGCACAATCAAATAAGTGAACAGATGAAATCAGTACAATTAATTTTCCTTAGTATTTTTCTACCTTTTGTAGCATATGCGCAAGAGGAATCACAATCGTTAGATACACGGATCAATGAAAATTTCAGAAATGCCACAAGTTGGTTTACCGATGCAATTTTTGCAGAAATTCCGATCACGAGCGAAATCGGAATTCCGTGGGTTTTAATTGTACTGATTATTGGTGCAAGCTATTTTACTGGCTATTTTAAGTTTATCAACATTCGCGGATTCTTTACGGCAATCAAGGTTGTCAAAGGTGATTATGACGATTTGGAAAGCGATCATAAAGTAGAAGTTTCTGAATCCGTTTCTACAACCGAAAATAACGATAATCCTGACACAATTCGTGTGGAAGGAAGTGATGGCGAAGTTTCACATTTTCAAGCTTTAACAGCCGCGTTATCAGCAACTGTCGGACTTGGAAATATTGCTGGCGTTGCCATTGCATTATCTATTGGCGGACCTGGCGCAACATTTTGGATGATTCTCGTCGGTTTCTTAGGAATGGCATCCAAATTTGTGGAATGTACACTTGGCGTGAAATACCGAGAAGTAGACGAAAACGGCATTGTATTTGGCGGACCAATGTATTATTTAAGTAAAGGCTTGAAAGAAAGAGGCTTGCAACGTTTGGGAAAAATTTTGGCAGTTGTATTCGCAGTTATGTGCATTGGCGGATCGTTTGGTGGCGGAAATATGTTTCAGGTAAATCAGGCGTTTCAATTGTTTCAGTATGTAACTGGCGGCGAAGAAAGTATGTTTTACGGAAAAGGTTGGTTATTCGGACTTATTATGGCAATTTTTGTTGGAATTGTAATTATTGGCGGCATTAAAAAGATTGCAAAAGTCACGGATAAAGTTGTTCCTGTAATGGTTGCGATTTATGTACTTGCCATTTTAATTATTCTAGGAATCAATTACCAAAGTATTCCAGCGGCATTTGGCGAAATTTATAATGGTGCATTTAGTTATGAAGGTGTTGCAGGCGGATTTATTGGCGTATTGATTCAAGGATTCAAACGTGCGGCATTTTCCAACGAAGCAGGAATTGGTTCGTCTTCCATTGCGCATGCAGCTGTAAAAACCAACTACGCAGCTAGTGAAGGTTTGGTAGCTTTATTAGAACCTTTTATTGACACAGTTGTCGTTTGTACCATGACAGCACTCGTATTAATTATCACAGGACAGATTAGTGTTGGAACCGAAGTTTCCTATGAACAAGGTGCTATTTTGACTTCTAACGCGCTCGAAAGCGGAATTTCTTGGTTTCCATATGTGTTAACAGTTGCCGTCATATTATTTGCGTTTTCTTCCATGATTTCGTGGTCGTATTACGGACATCAAGCGTGGTCATATTTATTTGGTCGAAGTAAAAAAGCGGAATATACGTATAAAACTATTTTTTGCATTTTTGTAATTATTGGTGCGGCAGCAAGTTTGCAAGCTGTTGTTGATTTTGCAGACGCAATGGTGTTTTCAATGTTAGTCCCAAATATGATCGGATTGTACTTATTAGCGCCAAAAGTAAAAGAAGAACTTAAGCGTTATAAGAAAGCGATTAAAAATCATAAATCTTCTACCGAATAGGTTTTGGCGATTGTGCATCATCAATAATTCGCTCAAAAACTTCTTCATCGGACGGACTTGGTGCGCTGTTTACAATCACTTTATGATTTTTATCAAAGATTACATATCTAGGAATTTGATGCACTTGAAGTGCTCTCGCTAATGACGATTTTTTCCCTTTTACGAGTACATATGAATTTCTAAAATTCAAAAAATTATCGAGTTGTTTTCCTTTTTCTAACCATTTTTCACGGTCAGTATCAATAGAAAGATAAATCCATTCTACATTATTTTCTACCGAAAGGCGATCTTTAAAAGGTTTGCTTTCTTGAATTTGTTTAATGCATGGCGGACACCAACTTGCCCAAAAATCAACTACTTTGATACGTTTTTTGGAACGATTAAAAATGTCACGCAACGTAATTGTATCGCCAACATGATTGATCATTTTTGAATTCAGAGCAGATTCAGACATTTCAAAATCGTAGGTTAGAATGTCGTTTTTGATTTCTTGCATGGCAGTAATGTGTGTTTCTTTGCCTTCAACTGAGGCCATATATTCATCTATTACATTAACCATAAAGTTTATATTTTGTGAACCAAAAGCAAAGCCTTTATTATAGTAATCCCAAATCATTCTTCCAATGATATAGTCTCTAATTTTACCTTTAAAATTTTTTTCTGTAAAATCTATTTCAGCTTTAAATCTTTCTTCTGAATAATAAGGAGCATCATGTTTTGTAAAGTGATGCTGAACTAATACACTAATACTATTTTTAAAAAAGTGCGTATTTCGCATTGCTTCGATGTCTTGAAAATCTTTAACAGAAAGACCGTCAAAATATGCATCACTGTCAAATGGAATTTCGCTGTTTAGGTATTCTTTTTCAATCAAAGTAGGTAATGCGTTGTAATCATTTACATAAAAATCGCCATTTTTTGAAATTACCATAACATTTCTAGGGCTTGCCAAATTATCATAATATTCATATTTTAAAAGCTTCTCAAATGCGGAAATAAACTCTTTAGAAACTTTATTTTTAGAAATATAATTATTGAAAAATTGTTTCTTATCTTCATAAACAGCTTTTATCTTTTCTTTATAAGAAAGCAAGTTGTCTTCATAAGGTGTTTTGCCATATTCAAGTGTTTCTGCTTCCAATTTTGTATACAAATTATTTTGTGTAGCATTTTTTCCAGTAAATATCAACTTATTATTTTTAACCTCAAATAGAACTGTATCATTAGGAGAAATATATATAATAGTAGAGAAATATTTTTTATCGCCACTAGGAGAAAATTCCATAAGTAACGGTTTATCTATTTTTTTAAGGATAAAAGTAATTGAATCGTTTTGAATATTCTTTTCCAAATCTTTATGTGGTCTTCCGAAAAGATACGTGTCGTTTATAAAATTTGGACGTTTAAAAACTCCTGGATCATCTGATTTACCTATAACTACAATATTATTGGTTTTTATAGGCTTACCAAAAGTTAATTCAGGGTCAGATATTTTTTCTTCGATTATAATTTGTGAATCTTTTTCTTCATGATTTTTTGAAGAACTCAAAATAAACATTGTTATACATATAATAGGAATAATGATAACAATTGGAGCTATGGATAAGAGCTTTTTTGACATTTTGAAAAGTTTAAATGAACTATGCTTATAAGTTACTTAAAATCTTATAAAAATAAAATGTGCAATCACGTAATAAGCTAAAGGTTAAACCTTATTTTTAGAACGGAAAAACTAATATTATTATAAAATAAATTCAGTTATGATACTTATAATAATCATACTTGTTGTATATGGTTTTGAAACAGTTGCAGTATACAAGTACTATTAGATAAAATAAAAATAGTACATGTAATTTTAATAAAAAAAATATTTTTTTGTTAAATACTGCAATGATAGGAATACACTATTTTCATCAAAAAAATAAATGAAAATAGTGTTAAGATGATAATATAGTTAGTTATCATCAATTTCCGCCACCAGAACAAATTTTTGCTCCTCCACGTGTAGCACATTTCACCTCCATTTCATCACAACTCGAAATCGTATGTTCTGTGTTATCATTACATGTGACAGTAGCGGTTTCGTCCATCAGAGAAGGAGCATTTCCAAATCCAGCAATGATTTCTCTCATTTCACTCCTGCTAATTTGTTGCGTGTTTTTTAAATTAATTGTTTTCATAAAATAATAATTAAATTGAGTTGATTATAGTGCCTACTCTGTTTACAGCTTTTCGGCTTATCGCTGGGTTATTAGCAAAATCTTCTAGTGCATCTTCAATGAAGAAAGGAAGGTCATTAAGGGAATATTGTTTAGGGAATTGAAATTCGTTGATGAAAAGACATGGCGTAAATGTCAACTTGTTTGCAACACACCATGAACGTTGAGTTAGTAATGTTTTATCAATAGTTTTTGTGTCAAATTTGAATTTATATTTTTTAAGCCATAGCGAAATATCTTTTACTTCATACCAATAATTTAAGGCTTCTACATATTTTTGATTGCCAAACTCTTGCTGTATATACAGCATATTTTGCAACATTAATTTAGCACCTACATCTATTTTTTCTAAGTTGATATTATACACAAGTTCAACACATAACCGATCTTTATATTGCTCAAGTAAACGTAGAAGCATACGAAAAGGTTCTTCACAATAACCACAAAAAGGACTTGTAATTAAGATGAGTTTGAGTTCGGCATTTGCATTTCCTAAACTAATTGCAGTTTTAGGAATTGTATACGCGTTTTTAGAAGTTAAAACGGTTTTGAAAATTGTATAATCTCGTTTAAATCTATTGACTTGAATAAGTTCACTTTTTAATTGATTTCTTATTATAAATTGTTCTTTAACAACATACCAAGAAAGTAAACTAAGAAGCGAGAAAAATACATATCGATTGAATTGATAAAAATCAAAAAGTAAAAAAGTAGTTCCGTAATTTACGTAGACAAACAAGGCTTCAATAATAATTATTCCAGCAATGGATACACAAATTGGACACCATTTTTTGATACTAAATTTTTGATAATAAACGGATAAAAATACTATTGGAAAAGTCGTTAAAAGCACTATTTTCTGGATCTCAAAATAATACGTCAAACTCTGCGTAGCTTCTGAAATAAAGAACATGAAAAATTGAGCTATAAAAAATGCGATACTAAGATCGCTGAGGTTTATTTTTTGAAAAATCTTCCATTGAGAAGAATCAAGAACAGTGTCACAACTACGCGTTTCACTTCCATTGCAAAACTGATTTAAGAATGAATTATTAAAATTGAATACTTTTTTTGAAGCTGCTAACGAAAGTAAAATTCCTAAAATTGGAAACATTAAAAAAGATAGCTGAGCAAAATTTTTGAAACTATATTGAAGTAAAAATGTGAAGGAGAGCAATGAAAGTAGAAGAAGAATATGCTTTTCTTTAATTTTGGTTGAATGTGTACGGGTTTCCTCAGAATTTTCTATTAGAAAAACAATACCTTTCCACTTTTGCAAAAGAGAATCTCTAGATACGGTTTTTACTTTCGAACCTTGATATATACGATATTGATTATCAGACTGTTTGGTTTCTACAAGCGTTAATGTGTCTGTATTGGTTTCTTGTAATTTTGTAAAAAATGTTTTTGGTAACAGCTTAAAATCTACAGCATCTACGTGCAATGCGCCATTTGATATATTAAAGAAATTTAATGTATCACTAACAGCCAAGAGCGATGGATATTCAGGATGAGATTCAAACTGAAAAGTAAACTCTTTCTTGTCTATATAAATGTGCTGCTTCCGTAAATACAAAAAGAGCTTCTCTATAACTGTCATTAAATTCCTATATTTTTGATAGGACAATTATATAAAATATATTTTACATTTCCTTACGGGTTTCCGTATTGAGAAGAATTAATTAGTTTGAAAACATTTTAATTAATTGAATATAAGTATTTTATGTTGAGTCTGTGACGATTCAATACATAGCTAAAATACTTACAATTAAGGATGAGTCCAATAGTTACTTTTAATGAGATTTTTTGATGTAAATCACAACTAACTACATCAAATTAAAATAAAAAAACATGAATTTTAATAAAGAATGCATCTTTTTCAATCATTTTTCGTCTACTATATGAACTTTAAAAAATTAAACACGATGGAAAATCATAAAAACTGTACATGCAATTGTACCAACTGTAAAAACGGAGAATGCAATCAGTGTACATGCGAAAATTGTACGTGTACAAACTGTAATTGTTAATCAAATAGTATAATTTCATAGCCTGAACGAGCAATTGTTTGGGCTTTTTCAACAAAAGAGAAAATAATATGACAACTACGGAAGTTTGGGAAACCTATGCAGAAGATGTAAAACGCTTGATTATGAGTAAGGTAAAAGATACTCAAATCACAGACGATTTGGTACAAGAAGTATTCATCAAAGTGCATACAAAACTCACTACAATTAAAGATGAACGCAAAGTGAAATCGTGGTTGTTGAGCGTGAGCAGAAATACGGTATTAGATTATTTTCGAAAATCTGACAAAGAAATTCCTTTAGAAAAAGAAGAAACAATTGCAAGTGATGAAACCTATACACATTCCGAAAAAGATTGCTTACCAGGAATTATCAAAAATCTACCGAAAAAATATAGAAATCCGTTATTGTTATCGGATATCAAAGGAATAAAACAAGCCGAAATTGCTTCTCAATTAAACTTGCCATTGGCAACTGTGAAATCGCAAATACAACGCGGACGCAAACTCATTGTTCAAGGATATATGGATTGCTGCGATTATAAACTCAACGACAAAGGATTTTTAATTGGCGAGGTTAAAGATGAAAAACAATGTAAAGTCTGTGGTTAATTAGTTCTCAGATTTTAGTATTGAGTATTGAGATTTTTTACTCAAAACCCTACAATTAAACAAAAAAAAATGAACACATTTTTATACTATTTCATTCCGATATTCTTTATCGGGTACTTTTTTAGTGCCTTTATTCTAAAAAGTATTGTCACTTCCAAAAAGATTGGAAAGTCAGCATTAGTATTACCTAAAGATGATTCTGCGTATGGGCTAATTGGAAAATATTTTGGAATTACGATTCTGGCGATATTCTTTTATATACTGTTCATGATGTTTCAAAAAGATGCGTTTAATTCTTTTTTTGAATACACTTTCGTGAATTGTCTCGGAATTATTTCATGTCTAATTTCTTTCATCATAACCGTAATTTCACAATATCAAATGAAAGATTCTTGGCGAATTGGAATCGATCAAACAGAAAAAACAAACTTAATTACTTCGGGAATGTTTGCATTCTCTCGAAACCCAATATTTCTAGGAATGTTGTTGAGTTTACTTGGGTTATTTTTAATGCAACCGAATTATATAACGTTGTTTTTCTTCATCATTACAAACATTTTAATTCAAATTCAAGTACGATTAGAGGAAGAATATTTACAAAAGATCCATCAACAAAAATATCAAACTTATAAAAATAATGTAGCACGATTTTTTACACTATCGGTGTTCCGATTTCGTCAATACTAGAAACAGATTCATTAGTTTCTTTAAGCAGCGTTTCCACCTTTGTAATCTTGTGAATTAAATATAATACTCCTAAAATCGCAACAATAGAAATGACTTCAGAAATAATCAAATATGTGTTGGCATCTACAAAAGTTGGAATATCATAAGCTGCATCTATTTTTTTTGAAGCATAATTCGCAAAAAAATTATTTACTATATAAAGAATCCACCAAACTACAATAAATGAAGTTTCAGTGTCTACTTTAAAATTAGAATTATATTCTTTAATCGCATGTTGTGTTTTTAAATAGATTTCTTTCGCAGTTGTAATCGGGCGATATAAATTTATAATAGGAATAAAAAATCCCCATGCAGAACCATTTTCGCTATATTCCATGGGTTGATGTCTTCGGATAAGATTTCCATAAGCCTTTTTAAACCAACGGACAAAAAATATAATTGCAACTATAAATATGACCACTTGAAAAACACCAGAAATAGGAACAATTATATCTAAGAGTTCAATTTTGGACAATTCTGCGGCTGTATTATCATAATTTTGTAACACATGATTCTGATAAATCAAGAGTAAAATTGAGATTACATTTATACATATTGTCGTAATAAAAATCATTGTAATATCTTTAACTACGTTGTGAATTGTCTTTAATTTCTTCTTCCATATTATTCTTTAATTATTGTATGCGGATAACCGTCTAATGTCCAATCAATCACCAATCCACCAGCGAGACTTTTGGCAATTTCTTTCCCGTATAAATATTCACACAAATATAGTGCAGCTTCAAATGATTTTGCGCCGCCGGCTGATGTAATGTATTTTCCATCATGCACAAAAAGTGTGTTGTCTCTAATATCTAATTTCGGAAACATTTCGCGCATTTTTTTAATATCGCTCGGAAATGTAGTGGAAGCCACATTATCAAGCAATCCAGCTTTGGCTAATACAAAAGCGCCATCGCAATGCGAAGTTACAAATTCAGCATCTTTGGCAACTTTCTGTACAAACGCAATCATTTTTTTATCGTCTAAATCGGTGTCTAAATGATGTTCGGCACTTGGAATCACTAAAATATCAATCTTAGGTAAACTATCATTCAAATAATTATAATCGGGCAAAATTCGCATGCCTTCAAACGTAGTTACAGCTTCATCAGTATTTGCGACTGTGAAAACGTTCATTGCTTTAATATTCTCACGAAAAATAGTATGCTGAAAAATATCAAAAGGCGCTGTCAATTCTGTGTTAAACACGCCATCCATAATTAAAAAACCAACATTATAACGATTCGGTTCAAGCTTCGGAAATTGTTTCTCGTTATTTTCTACTTGTACATTGAGTGGAGTCGAAGTGTTATTTTGACAACTGAAAGCGAATAATGTAAACGTTAAAAGTATTAGTATTTTTCTCATTGCGATTTGATAGCGATTATAATTTTGTAAATTTAGCCATTAAAAATTAATCAACTCCCATGATAAAATCCTTTTTTAGACTGACTTTAGTATTCGTACTCTTACTAACGGCTTGTAAAGACCAAGAAACAGTAAAGGCTGAAACTGCCAAAGCTGAAAAAACATACGTTAAAAACAACTACGATAAACAGGAAGTTACGATCGAAATGCGTGACGGAATCAAATTGCATACAACTATTTATTCTCCAAAAGATACAAGTCAAAAATATCCAATATTAATGATGCGTACGCCTTATAGTTGTAAGCCTTACGGCGAGAATGAATACAAAGAGAAAATTGGCCCGAATGTGCATTTAATGAAAGAAGGAAACATTGTTGTATACCAAGATGTTCGTGGTCGTTGGATGAGTGAAGGTATATATGATAATATGCGCGCGTACATTCCAAACAAAACTGATAACACACAAATTGATGAATCTTCAGATACATATGATACGATAGATTGGTTGGTGAAAAATGTAGAAAATAACAATGGAAATGTTGGGACTTGGGGAATTTCATATCCAGGTTTTTACGCAACATATGCTACAATTGATGCGCATCCAGCGTTAAAAGCATCTTCTCCGCAAGCATGTATTGGCGATTTCTTTTTTGATGATTTCCATCACAATGGTGCATTTTTACTAAGTTACTTTAGAGCGATTTCTTTATTTGGAACAATGAAAGAAGTGCCAAAAGATTCTGCTTGGTACAAATTACCAGAATTAGGAACGGAAGATCAATATCAATTCTTTTTAGATGCTGGTCCATTAAGCAATTTGAATAGTTATTTTGAATATGAAAAATTGGACAATGTAATTACTTCGAAATCTGATAAAATAGATGATGTATTTTGGAAAGAAATTATCGATCATCCAAACTATGATAGTGTTTGGAAACCAAAAGGCTTGATTCAGAATTTAAAATATTCTAAATCATCGGTAGCAACTATGATTGTTGGAGGTTTTTTTGATGCAGAAGATTTATATGGACCTTTGGAAACTTATAAAGCGATTGAGAAAAACAATCCTGATGGCTATAATACTATAGTTTTTGGACCTTGGGATCACGGAAAGTGGGCAAGTAGTAAAGAGAAAAACTATGTTGGAAACTACTATTTTGGAGATTCTATTTCATTGAATTTTCAGCGTGATGTGGAAACGAAATTCTTCAATCATTTCTTAAAAGGTGATGGAAGTAAAAATTCTGGTTTGCCAGAAGCGTATGTTTTTGATTCAGGAAAGAAAGAGTGGAGCAGTTTTGAAAGTTGGCCACCAAAAAATATTGTGAAGCAAGACCTATTTTTAAATGCAAATCAAGAATTATCAAAAACTAAAAAAGGTGATTCAAAAGAAGTATTTATTAGTGATTTAAAACGTCCTGTTCCGTATTCGGAAGATATCAAAACGGTATTTACACCAAGAAAATATATGACAGACGATCAACGTTTTGCAGCGCGTCGTCCAGATGTATTAATTTTTGAAACAGAAGTTTTAACAGAAGATTTTACCCTTGCGGGAGATATCTTAGCAAAACTAAAAGTCGCAACTACAGGAACTGATGCCGACTGGATTGTAAAAGTGGTAGATGTGCATCCGCATGATACAGAAGAACAAGAAGAAGGCATGCAAGATCATTTGAAACTAAGCAATTATCATTTAATGGTGAGAAGTGAAGTAATGCGCGGACGTTTTCGTAACAGTTTTGAAATTCCAGAACCATTTGTGCCAAACGAAAAAACGGCTGTGAATATTAAATTACAAGACGTATTTCATACGTTTAAGAAAGGACATAAAGTGCAAATTCAAGTGCAAAGTACGTGGTTTCCATTAATTGATTTGAATCCGCAAACATTTGTGCCAAACATTTACAAAGCAACCGAAGAAGATTTCAAAAATCAAACACATACAGTATTTAATGATTCGAAGATTGAGTTTTCGGTGTTGAAATAATTTAGACTCGCTTCGCTTTTGGAAACGGCTTTGCCTTTAGTATTTTGGTATTGCTTCGCTCTTAGAATGTTAGACTTTCAATATTTTCCGTCAAGTTGAACTTGATTCAGCTTCCCACACGCTTGCGCAAATTTGTAATTTTGCCGATAATGAAATTAAAAAGCATTCGTGAATTTGTGGCAAAAATAGATCATTAGGTTTTTAGACTTGCTTCACTTTTGGATTATTGCACTTGTTAGGTTGTTAGAAAGACTGAGTTCGAGTGTCAAATCTGTGATTTGGTGCATCGAGAAACACTTCGAATTCTAAACATTTTTCGATACAGTTTTCTTTGAAAATTACTCGAAGTGACGTTTCTGAAAACCCAAAACCCAAAACCCAAAACCGAAAACTGACAACTTAAGAAACTCGCCACGGCGGATTCTTCCTGTCTTCTCCAGCTTTAAAAAGAATCAATTTATTTTCATCTAAATCGTTCAAATGTGCTTCACGCCATTTCCACGATTTGTCTTCAGGCTCACTTGTAAATTTAATTCCTTTTGTTTGTAATTCTTTGACTGTTGCGTCTAAATTTTCATCTTCAAAATAAAGCGTAATATTGTTGCTTTCAGACATTTTTTCTACATGATGAATCGAAAATGTGGCTTCTCCATCAGGACATTCAAACCGAACATATCTAGGAAGTGCTTCTACAATAAGACGCAATCCTAGTTTTTTGTAAAATTCAGTTGCGTTGGCAACATTTGTAGACGAAATAGTAACTTGATTTAAATTCATTATACTATTATTTTAATTAGTATTAGATTCCTTTTTTAGTTCGATTGTGTAACCACATTGATAATACCATCGCGATAATTCCGTATGTTCCTGTGACAAACCAATTGACTTGATGTCCAAAATTTGCCACAATTTCTAATCCAGATTTTGAACTAAAAATATGTGCCAACGAGAATGCCATCGCGTACAACGCCATATAACTTCCTTCCAAACCTTCTTTTGCTCTTTTAATTGCATATGAATTTGTATACGGAAATCCGATCATTTCTGCCAAGGTGATAACGACAATATTAACGATTAAAATTCCTATCCAGAAATTACATACAAGTACATAAAAACTCAATCCAAATAATAATGAAGCATATATAATCATCTTTGTATTAGAGACTTTTAATCGTTCTAAATAATTAATAAAAGGCATTTCAAACACGACAATAATCGCAACATTGATGAACATAATTAATCCTGTATCAAACTCTGTCAAGTTAAACTCTACATTTTGATAAATTGGCATTGTGATAATCAATTGGAAAAAAGCCATTCCTATAAAAAAGCAAATTGCTATAAAAACCCAGTAACTTTTATCTTTGTAAACTGCGTTTTTTTCTAATGCAATTACAGCAACATTTTCAGCAATTGGCGGACGTTTCTTTTCTTTCACTAACAAGTAAAAAATAAAAATTGCAACAATACACGTAATACCATCTATCCAAAACAACATATTATATCCTTTTGAGACAATAATTAAACCTGCTAATGTTGGTCCAATTCCCATTCCTAAATTAATAGCCAAACGAATCAACGCCAATGAACGTGTTTGATTTTCAGGTTTGCTATACGCTTTGAGCGAAACAAAAAGTGCAGGACGAAACATATCGGCAATTGTCATAAGTCCTAAGATTGCAAAGCACAATCCCCAAAATGAAGTTACGTATTGTAAGCCTATAAAGGCAAATCCTGTGATAAATAGACTGATAATCATTATTTTATAAAACCCAATCTTATCTACTAATTTTCCACCTAAAAATGATCCGAATAGCGATCCGATTCCAAAAAAGGCAAGAATAGATCCTGCATCGCTTTCGCTGAATTCCAATTCTTTGGTTATATACAATGATAAAAATGGAATGACCATTGTTCCTGCTCTATTTACAAGTGAAATTAAAGCTAGAAACCATATTTCTTTTGATAATCCTCTGAATGAATCAATGTAATTGGCATACATTTTTTTCATGATTCGTGTTTTTTGGTTGTTAGTTAATGATGTTGTCTGAAAAGGATAATTTTCGTCAAACTGAACTTGATTCAGAATAACACTTTTTAAATCTTTTTAAACAGACTCCGCTCTTCAGCGGAGTTAGTTCAACTAACAATATTGAGTGCGCCTTATCAGGCTTCCCAATATTGAGTTTCACTAAAATAAAAAAGTCCGACTGCGAAGTCGGACTTTTTAAATTGTTATATGTGATAGTTATATCAACACAATATATAAGTGTCCGAACTCCTTTCCCAAGAAGATCTTTGTGTATACTTATTTACTGTGATAATTGTCATTTTTGTTGTATTTGAATTCAAAACTACATAAAAATTGTACACAAAAAATAAAAACCTTCAATTATTTGATGACAAATTGTATTTTTGGATTTATTATATTTTGAAAATTGTCTAATTAAATTGAATTATATCTGATGAAAAATACCTTTCTGATACTCTGTGTTTTAGTAATGAATGTGAGCTGTTCACAAGAAAAAACAGCACTTATAGGAGAAACTGAATTTCAGCGAGAATTGAATGCGGAATATAAAGATGCTTCTACATCACCTTTGAAGCCAAAAGATTTGAAAACCTTTAATGCATTAGCGTTTTTCCCAGTAAACGACACTTTCAAAGTAACGGCAAGTTTCAAGCTGACACCAGATTCAAAGCCTTTCAAAATGAAGACTTCTACTGCACGAACACCAATTTATAAGTGTTACGGAATTGCAACTTTCAAACTTAATGGAAAAGAATATTCATTAGAAATCTATAAAAATCAAGACCCAAATCAAGACCCAAAATACAAAGACGATTTGTTTTTACCATTTACAGATGAAACGAATGGATTTGCAAGTTACGGCGGCGGACGTTATATTGATTTAACTATTCCGGCAGGAAATACCATCGAAATTAATTTCAACAACGCATACAATCCATATTGCGCGTACAGCGATCGATATTCGTGTCCTGTTCCGCCAAGAGTCAACTTTTTAAAGACGGAAATTAATGCAGGTGTGAAGGCTTTTGAGAAACACTAAAGAGTTAAAAGTTAAAAGTGAAGAGTTAAAAGTGCGCTGCGTTGTGCGAAGTCGAAATGAAAAGTGAAAAGAATTTTAAATGCTAAATGTTGAGTTTTAAATGTGAAAATGTTTTTTTCGAATTAACGAATTAACGAATTAACGAATTAACAAAAAACAAATCAACAAAAAGTTGAAACTGACGCGCTTTAGTATACTTTACGGATACGCGATTAATTAAAAATACTTTACCACATACAACCCTAAAAATACAGCTGCAAAACCAATTACAAAGCTAGCAATCGTATAAAGGAAAAAAGTTGTGAAATCGCCTGATTTTAATAAGACATGATTTTCGTAGGCAAATGTGGAGAATGTTGTAAAACCACCACAAAATCCTGTGGCAAGTAATAACGTATGTTGTTCACTAATAGCTTCGTTTTTGGCAGCCAATCCTAAAATGATTCCAATTAACAAACTTCCTAAAACATTAGCTGCAAATGTTCCATACGGAATTCCAGCTCCAGCATTGTTAAGATATTTGCCCAATAGAAAGCGCAATGCACTTCCAAATCCGCCGCCAAGGAACACTAATAAGAGTTGTTTCATGTAGTTACTTTTATTCAATCGAAATTAGTTCAACGTACAATTTTGAATACACTTTGAAAAGCTTCCTAAAATTGAGTTTCACAAATAAAAAAGATTGTCTAAAAGTAGTCATTGCTTACAATTTAGACAATCTTCAAGTATAAATTTATAGATGATTTTATTTCACAGGATAATAAATATCTGTTTGTACATTTTCAGGTTTTACATTCATAGGATCATTTACATATAGTTCCCAAATTGGACCATTTTGTGTCAGATTGTTTTTTCCTATATATGTTCCAATCATAGTATGTGCTTCATAGTCTCCAACTCCATAAGGTCCATATTTTGAAATCTTCACAGAATTTCCAGCAGGAATTTTAGTTACGATCATTCCTTTTTCTTTAGGAAGCTTAGTTTCAGCATCAACTAAAAGACCAATGTAGAATTCGGCTTCTTTAGTTTCTTCATCCCATTTTATAAATAAAGAACCAGGTGTATAGCTTTCTAGTTTATTTTTAGCGGCGTACATTCCGGCTTTTGGCATAAATTCCATAAACAACTTCGACATATCTTCCATGACAGCATCCGTAGTCGTTTTTTGATGAAACCCAATAAATTTCTTCGCGGTTAATTGTTGTTGTGTTACTTCGCTTAATCGGAATTGTTTTGGAGGATTTTTTTCAAGTTCGGCTAGCACTTCACGTTCAATACTATTGAGTCCTTTCTCTTCCATATCGCCCAACATTTTGTCCATTCCGCCGCCCATCACAGCAAACATTTTGAAAACAAAAGCAGTTTTATCACTTTTCATTCCCCAACTTACTTTCGTTCCTTCTTCAACTTCTTCAAATGTCCAATAGACATCAGTTGGTTCATAATCACCAAATTGCATTTCTTGTTCAATAGATTTGTTTTGTGTCAGACTTACCGTTTTCATCTTTCCTGGTCCATTATCACTTGTCCATGAATAATTAGCGCCAACACCAGATGTTTGTTCGTTATACGTTACTACAATGGTAGAATCTTCTTCCATCCAAGGTCCCCAAGCTTCCCAATTTTTATAATCATTAATATTATTAAAAACGGTAGTAATAGGAGCTTTAATCACTTTACTTCTTACAACATCATAATCATTTGCTCTTGTTGCTATAAAAATAGCTCCAGCAACAATAAGTACAAGTAGTAATAGTAGTACATACTTTAGAATTTTCATATTATTCGGATATTAGTTAGTAATGCTAATGTACAAATTTTTAATGTTTTATTGAATTGATTACATTTGTAGCATAAAGAATAGCGATTTTATACAAAATAGACGCTTTCTTTTTCATATTTTCAAAAACCAAATAAGAAACAGATAATAACTAACAGATGAAATTAAAATCAATTGTAGGAGTAGCATTAGTCGCAGGAATGCTATTTTCTTGTGCACAAAAAGAAGAAGAGGTAAAAACAGATCCTTATGAAGCTCAATTTATTGAAGTAGCTGAAGATGGAAGAATGGAGTTCAAAGTAGAAGAATTTGGTGATGTAGATATTCTACGATATGAAATACCTGGATTTGATGCGTTGACATTGAAAGAAAAAAAGTTAGTCTATTACCTAACGCAAGCTGGACTTTCAGGGAGAGATATTATGTGGGACCAAAATTACCGACATAATTTAGCGATTAGAGAAGCACTTGAAAATGTGTATGTAAATTATGAAGGCGATAAAGAATCGGATGATTGGAAAGCTTTTGAAGAATATTTGAAAATGGTTTGGGTTTCTAACGGAATTCATCATCATAATTCAAACGATAAGTTAAAGCCTGAATTTGATAAATCGTATCTTGTAGATAGTTTATTAGCATCCACAAATACAGAATTAAAAGGAGAAGCTTTAGACGTCATTTTCAATGATAAAGACACTAAAAAAGTAAATAAAAAAGATGGTGTTGATAATGTATTAGCGTCAGCAGTCAACTTTTATGGAGCAGATATTACAACTGCTGATGTAGAAGAATTTTACAAAACGGCTTACAAAGGTCCAGAAGGGCAACCAGTAGAAGCTGGATTGAACTCTAAACTAGTTCGTGAAGATGGAAAACTTGTTGAAAAAGTATGGAAATCTGGCGGAATGTACGGAGACGCAATTGATAAAATTATTTATTGGTTAGAAAAAGCAAAAGGTGTTGCCGAAAATGAAAAACAAGGGGAAACATTAGGTTTATTAATTGAATATTACAAAACTGGAAGTTTAGATACGTGGGATCAATATTGTATTTCTTGGGCAACTTCAACAGAAGGAAACATTGATTGGATCAATGGATTTATTGAAGTATATAATGATCCAAAAGGATACAGAGGTTCGTACGAGAGTATTATACAAATAGAAGATGTTGACATGTCTAAGAAAATGGCAGTCTTATCTGATAATGCACAATGGTTTGAAGATAACTCTCCATTAATTGATAGTCATAAAAAGAAAAATGTTGTTGGTGTAACATATAAATCTATTAATGTTGCAGGAGAAGCTGGAGATGCTTCACCGAAAACACCAATAGGCGTAAACTTACCAAATAACAATTGGATTCGTCAAGAACATGGTTCTAAATCAGTTTCTTTGGCAAATATTATCAATGCGTATGGACAAAATGGAGGTTCTGGAAGATTAAAAGAATTTGTTCATGATGATGAAGAGTATGAATTAGAAAAAAAGTATGGAAAGCTTGCTGATAAATTACATACATCTTTACATGAAGTAATTGGTCATGCTTCTGGACAGATAAATCCTGGAATTGGGCAACCAAAAGAAACCTTGAAAAACTATGCTTCTACTATGGAAGAAGGAAGAGCTGATTTAGTTGGATTATACTATTTAATGGATCCAAAACTAAAAGAACTTGGCTTGGTTGAAGATACTGAAGGTGTTGGAAAAGCTGCGTATGATGGCTATATCAGAAATGGTTTGATGACACAATTAATTCGTTTAAAAATTGGTGATGATGTAGAAGAAGATCACATGGTAAACAGACAATGGGTTTCTGCGTGGGTTTTTGAAAAAGGACAAAAAGATAACGTAATTGAAAAAGTAACACGTGACGGAAAATCGTATTACAACATTACTGATTATGTAAAATTACGTGAATTATTTGGTCAGTTATTACGTGAAACACAACGAATCAAATCTGAAGGAGATTTTGAAGCTGCAAGAGCTTTAGTAGAAGGTTACGGAGTAAAAGTAGACCAGAAAATGCATACGGAAGTATTGAAGCGTAATGACCAATTTAAGGCAAATCCTAATGGTGGATTTGTAAATCCTGTGTTAACTCCAGAAACAAATGATGCAGGAGAAATTATAGCGATTACAATTGAACAACCAGCGGCATTTGACAACCAAATGTTGTACTATGCTAAGAATTATAGTTTCTTGAGTGATAAGAACTAAAATTTAAAAGTATTTTTATAAGAACCTTTCAGTTTTTTGCTGAAAGGTTCTTTGCTTTATATGTTTAAATAACAAGCGGCTAAAGAGCAAAATATACCACAAGTAATCTTTTCTGAGGGTTGAGGTGGTGGTGTACAATCATTATTAGCTGATGGACATGCATCTGAATCAGTAGGTGGGCATAGATTACAATTTGTCTCATGTATTGATTTCTCTTTCCCTCCAATAATTTTATTTGAATTATTCAATTCAGAAACAATACTTTTCTTTAAGTTCAACTTACTTAAATTCTTTTTTTTCATAATTTAATAGTTTAAAATTTTATATTCGTTAATATAATTAACTTAACGTAAGTAAAAACTTATTATTGTAAGTTTTTACATTTATTTAACATAAGATGATTAAACAAGGGAACATCGTAGATATCTTCAATAAAAAAATCTACAAAGGAGAAATTCATATTCTAGATGGGAAAATCACAAGCATTGTGGCAAAAAATCACAGTGTGGAAAGTTATATCATTCCTGGATTTGTAGATGCACATATTCATATTGAAAGTTCGATGTTAGTTCCTTCAGAGTTTGCACGTTTGGCGGTGTTGCACGGAACTGTGGCAACGGTTTCTGATCCGCATGAAATTGCCAATGTCTTGGGAAAAGTTGGTGTTGAATTCATGATTGAAAACGGAAAGAAAGTACCTTTTAAGTTCAACTTTGGCGCGCCATCTTGTGTGCCAGCAACGAGTTTTGAATCGGCAGGCGCAATTCTTGATTCGAATGATATTAAAGAATTATTGGAAATGCCAGAAATCAAGTATTTGGCAGAAATGATGAATTATCCAGGTGTGTTGTTTAGAGATGAAGAAGTCATGAAAAAAATTGCTTGGGCGAAATATTTCGAGAAACCTATTGACGGACATGCGCCAGGATTACGCGGTGAAGATATTTCAAGATATATAAACGCAGGAATTTCTACCGATCATGAGTGTTTTACGTATGATGAAGCCTTAGAAAAGTTACAAAAACGCATGAAAGTCATTATTCGTGAAGGAAGTGCCGCAAAAAACTTTGAAGCGTTAATTCCGTTATTAGATGAACATTTTGAGAACATGATGTTTTGTTCAGACGATAAACATCCTGATGACTTGTTAGTTGGACATATTAATGATTTGTGCGCACGAGCTGTGGCAAAAGGTGTTGACGTTTTTAAAGTGTTACAAACGGCTTGTATAAATCCGGTGAAACATTATAATTTGGACGTTGGACAGTTGCGAATTAATGATTTTGCAGATTTTGTTGTACTTAAAGATTTGAAAAATTTCAAGGTATTAGAAACATATATTGATGGAATTTGTGTTGCTTCTGGTGGAAACTCACACATAGAAAGTGTGCCGTTTGAAATTCTGAATAATTTTAATACTTCTAAAAAAAATGTACTTGATTTTCAAGTCGAAGCCACGAAAAGTCAAATCCGCGTGATTGAAGCTTTAGAGGGCGAATTGGTGACAAACGAGTTGATTCTTGATAACTTAATTGAAGATGGAAACCTAGTTTCAAACCTAGAAGAAGATATTTTAAAAATGACTGTTGTGAATCGCTACAATGACGATTCGCCAGCAATGGCATTTATCAAAAATTTTGGATTGAAAGAAGGCGCAATTGCTTCTTCCGTTGGACACGATTCACATAATATTATTGCCGTTGGTGTTTCTGACGAAGCCATTTGCAAGGCTGTAAATTTACTGATAGATAACAAAGGTGGAATTTGTGCTGTTTCAGATACTTCTGAACATGTAGTTTCATTACCAGTTGCAGGAATTATGAGCGATAAAACAGGTTGGGAAATAGGCGAGGAATATGCTAAGTTGGACAAGTTATCAAAACAAATGGGAAGTAGATTACGTGCGCCATATATGACACTTTCGTTTATGGCATTGTTAGTAATCCCGTCGTTAAAACTGAGTGATAAAGGCTTGTTCAACGGGACTACTTTTGAGTTTACTTCGTTGGAAGTTTAGCTAATAACTTTATTTTCATCTTTTCTTTTTCTTTGTTCGCACAAAGAATACTGAATCAAGTTCAGCACAGGCTTCAACAAAAGAAAGTGCGTTTTTCCAGAGGTGTTTTTAGTTTTTTCTCTGAAAAACTAAAATCGCAATCATTTTTCTAAATTTTTTCCAAGGCTTCAAAAATTCTTAACGAAAAATGTTTGCTACACTGCGGAAAAAGAACGAATTATGAAGAAAAAACAATCACCTTCTGTTATAATAAATTTGAACAATAACCAGTATTATTTCGCTTTTACTGCGCCAACTCCTATGGTAAATCTATAACCAATTTGTAATTGGAAGAATGAATCTGCATTCCCAGAACTGACATCTCTGATACTTTTCATACGCAAGAAAATTGATTGTGATCTGTCTGAACCTGGAAAGTAGAATATTTCGGCTTTTACAGTTTGAGTTTTTAAATAACTAGGTTCTCGTATTTTTTCTTCTGAGTAATCGCCAAGGAATGAATAACCTTTGAGTTCGTAACCTAAAGTTAACCCAAAATTATTGAAACGTTTTAATTCTATTTCTGCACCTAAACCGTACCCAAGTGTTTTGAAGTTTACTTTTTCTTTCGTAGGGTCTGCTTGAATTCGTGTTACATTGTATGTGAGTGGAGTGTATAAAGAAATCCAAAAAGGTGATTCTTTCACAAATCGGCAATTAAAGATATCAATTTCCATACCCATTTCTAAAGTAGAACGTTCAAGTAAGCCTAATTTTTTATTGTCAAATTCATACGTACTTGTTCCAGTATTTAGCGTTGTATTAATAAAATCTTCATCATCATCAAATCTCGAATAACGCACAAATGGAGATACTTTTTTTAACAGATATATTGAAGAACGTTGTATGTTGAACGGAATAATGAAAAAATCGGCTTTACCTTCTATTTGGAATAATCCATTTGCTTCATCTCCAAATAATCCTAACATGTCTGTGTACGTTCGTAAATCTAATACATGTTGTAAGTGATTATTGTTAATTACCTCATAAGTTCGTCTTTCAGCTGAAGCCTCTTTTGTTTCATCAGTTGGGAACTTATATGATATGTCATCAGGAACATAATTACTACCAGCATTTGGATGATAATCCAATACATCTGTATATTTTACTAATAATTGAGAAAGGATTTCTTCGTTATATATGGTAATTCCATCTAAACTAACATAGTGTGAATATTCTAAAAAACTTCCACGGGAAACTCTTCTAGTATAGTTTAAAATACTAACAGGCGATCTTCCTTCAAAATAAAAATGCGTTTTGTGATCTACTGATTCTAATATCAAACGAGTGTCAACAATTCCACCTTCATGAATTTCTATTTGTATTGATTTAAATAAAGCACCTTTTGGGAAAGGTTGCATTACTGGAGGTTCAGTTTTTGATATTTTATTTGTATTCGATTCATTGTTGGGAGCAACTTTGGTAGAATCTTTTTTATTATTTGAAATTTCAGATTGGTTTGCTCTATTTTTCTCATAAATTATTAACTGTTCAATTGGTAGTGCATAACTATTGTTATCTATATAAACGGTAGGGTTTTTTACAGCTTTTTGAAAAATTATCTTATTTTTTCCTCTTTTAACTTTCTCACTATAAAAAGTTATAAATGAATTTTCTCCAGGAATTTCAAACGTTCCTAGATTCGTTTTACTGTCAATGCTAAAAACATCAGCTAGTACTTTTTTGGTATTTTCATTGTCTAATAAATCTTCGGCTTTTATAGGATCATTTTCTCCAATAATGATGAATTTTGTTGGATCTACTTCTGGAGTTGCTTCTTTGTATATTTCGCAAATTCGGGCTTTGTATTTCGTTAAAACCTCTGCTGTTATATTTTCGTATTCTTCCAAATATCCACGATATTTTGTGTAATCAGAACAAACATTAACAATTTCTTCTTGCTTTTCCTTTGCTGTTTTTTTACGACTTTCTAACTCTGTAGTTGCTTTTTTTATTTCTTGTTCATCAGTTAGTTTCTCTAATTCTGCTTTTAATATGGCAGTTTCTCTATCAAACTTTTCCTTTTCGTCTATTAAGTTATAGACAAGTTCTTGTTTTTCTTTTAATTTCTCTTCAAAAGGATTTTTTTCAGCTTCTTGCGCAGACATAAAAACGACACAAAATAATCCGAAAAAAGAAAATAGCAATGATTTCATAATATGGTGGTTATTGATTAATTTATATAAAAGTAGTTTATTTTATGTACTATAAACAATACCTATGTATAAGGATTTTTGAAAATTTTGCTAAGATTATGTAAGCGGAACATCAACTAAAATCGTTGTTCCTTTTCCTAATGTACTATCAATGGAAAGTTTTCCGTTGAGATGTGCGATGCGTTTTTTGATGGTTTCCAAGCCAATTCCAACTTCTTTAATTTTAGAATGTTCAAATCCTTTTCCGTTGTCTTCTACGATGATATTTAGATTTTTTTCATGTTGCGTCAATTGAATCGTAGCGTTTGTAGCTTCCGCATGTTTGATGATATTCGCAATCAATTCTTGAATCATTCGAAAAAGTGATAACTCTAGTGAATTCTCCAATCGATCTTCCAATCCGTGCGCGATTACTTCAATATCAAGTCTATTAGAATCAGTAATTTTTGAACTCATATTTGTCACTGCAACCAACAATCCTTGATTCGCAATCACGCCTGCATTTTTGGCGTGTGCTAGCGTTCGTATTTTTTCATACGCTTCATCGAGCAATGAACTTGTTTTTTGCACTGCGTCTTCGTTTTGTGCGGTTTCAATATTATCAAAGTGTAGTTTTACCGTTGCCATCAATGCGCCAAGATCGTCGTGTAAATCTTCTGCAATGCGTTTGCGCTCTTTCTCTTGACCTTCAATCATGGCGTCAATACTTGCGAGTTCTTGTTCTTGGAGTAAATTCTCAACTTTTTGCGCTTCTAAGTCTTTTGCTTGTTCAGCAAGCAATTGTTTTTTTCGTGTATTTTTTTGGATGAGGTATGCGGAGATGATTACTAGAGTTAGGATTGATAGGGAGATTAGTAAGAGGCTGTCTTTTTGTTTTTTTTCTGCTTCAGTTTTAATGTTTCTAGCTTTTTGTTCAATATTCTCAGCTCGTAATTCTGCGTTTTTATATTTTTCATTTATTTCAGAAATAGCAATTGCTTTTTCATATTCATTTAAACTATCAAGATATTTTATTTTACGTTTTAAATAATAGTTTGCACTATCATGCATTTTTCGGCTTTCGAAATTCTCTGCAATCAAGTCATTCAGTTTTACTTTTTCGAGCAACCTATATGTAGGGATTTTCATTGTGTCAGCCTTTTTAAAATATGACAGGGCTTTGATATAATCACCAAAATCTTGATTAAGAAGTCCAATATTGGTATAGATACCAGGTATTTCATTTTTGTAATGTTGAAAGCGTGACATTTTGAATTTATCTTCAGCCTTTATATAATATAAAAATGCACTGTCTTTGTTTTCTAAAAAATAATTGTAATGAATTCCTATAAGTTGATTCAGTTTCCCTTGAATAAAATGATCAGAAATACTGGTAGATTGTTTAAGAGTATTTTTTAGCTGATAAACTCTATCTGTTTTTGAATGAATGGCTTCATAATTATATTGATGAAAATTATAATACACTTGTTCAGTAACATCATAAATATTTTCCTTATAATATTTAAGGTATTCTTCGTATAATGCCTTTTCTGCTTTTCTATTTTTATAGATATAAAAAAGTATTTTTTTTAATGATTCACACATCAAAATAGTGTCATTGATACTTTTAGAGAGTAGTAAGCTTTTAGTATATAATTCAAATGCTAATTGATCATTGTCTTTAGAAGTATTTAATAAATAATCTGCTTTATTAATATACGCATACGCTTTTACCTGTGGAATTAAATTAAGTGTATCTTTTATGAAGAATGGCTTGGTAATGCCATTCTTCATAAATTGATACTGCCATTCCAATACTTTTTTAGTAACACTAGATGAATTGAAGTTTTTTAAATTTAGTTCTGCTTCAGAAAAATGATGATTTTTGATGTTTAAAATATAAGTCTCTACGTTTTTATCTAAAGCATTATTTTGCGAATAACAAAAAATGTTACTTGAAATTAAGACGATGAGAAACAACTTTTTTTTTAGAATCATTTATATTGCAACGGCTTTACATACATGGTTTCCATAGGCAGATACTAGTTTTTCTACTGTTCGAATACTTGAATTGTTAACTATTTTACTATCAAGTAAGTCTAAACTAAAAACATCATCCATCTTTCTTATTTCACTAATTGGAAGCTTACATGTTTCGCTTCCATTCGGGTCATTGATAACTATTTCTGTTATAAATTGATGGTCATCATCATCTGAACTACCTTCATTGTACTTCACTTCTTTTATATTCAAATCAAATATATTTGTTTGAGACATTGTTTCGTCAAGTTCTAAATCTTTTCTAACAAGAAACTTAGCTCTTTTTATTTTTTCTTTCTTAACATTGTATCTTATTTTTATCCATAATGATAAATCTACAATCCTTTTATCCCCATTGCTTTCGCCAATAAATGTTTCCTTGTGAATTAGTTGATAATTTTGATTATCAAAAAGGTCTAATTTAACTCTGAGTTTTTCATACATAATTTATTAATTTAATTAGTTATTGCATTTTCAAAAATACTAATGCCGCTAGCATATACTTATACCCAACAATAGGGGTTTTTAAAATTTCCAATTCAAACCCTAAAAAACATACTTCCGATCAATAGCATAGCCCAATAACTCATTTGCGCCTTTTAAATTCAGTTTTTGAATCATGTTTTTACGGTGTGTATCAATAGTAGATTTGGAAATAAAAAGTAAATCTGCAATCTGTTGAGAGGTATTTCGTTGGGCAATCAATGCCAGAATTTCTTTTTCACGGCGTGATAAAATAGACTTGGAACTATTCTTAGAAACCTGCTCAATATTCAACTTGGCATCATAATACGTTTTATTATCCGCCAATGCGCGAATGGCTTCCAAGACGATTTTCAAAGGCGAATTCTTCAAAATATAACCTGTTGCGCCAGCGTCCAACATTTGCCGAATCGCTTCTGCTTGGTCATACATTGTAAATGCTAAAACTTTAATATGTGGAAATTCTTTTTTGATATGTGTAGTAGCGACAATTCCGTCCATTTTTGGCATTCGGATATCGCAAACCACGACTTTTGGTTGTTTCAGTCGGACAATCTTAAGCAATCCTTCGCCGTCATTAGCGTGTCCTATAATACTAATATCTTCTTCGTATTCCAAATACGATTTAATACCATCAATCAATGCTTGATGATCTTCTGCAATAGCGACTGTAATCATATGTTAGGGTTACAAACAAACTATATGCTATCCAAACTATAAATCTTAACGACTTGGGAATCCTATCACGTGAAAATCGTAATAAAAGTATCTATATTATGGTAATGGTTTGTTAGTTATTCCTACAATGTACGAAAAAATATGAAATAGAAAAGGAAGAAAAATTAAGAAACAATAAATTTCTTAATCACTACAATTGTGATAATGAAGAGTATAAAAACAGCTAAAACACGCAAACTTCCTTTGTAATAGCGTTTGTGTAACTGTAAATCTTTTCGGTATGCGTATATCATAACCACTGTAAAAACGATTACAAAAAATGCTGCAAAAATCAATTGTCCAGTACTAAACATAGTATGTTGTGTTTTGAGCAAAATTACGAATTAAACCCCAAACGTTGTTAATAAAAGTTTCAAAATAAAATGACTAGTAGTAAAAAATCGTGTGAATATTCAAGTATATTTCAATTCTGAAAATTGATTATAAAAATATTTAAAACACATATGATTTGAAAAGAAGAATAGAAGCCGTAACAGAATTTCATTCAGCATTTGGTTTAGGAATTAAAAACACACCAACTGCCAATTTAGGAGAAGCCAAAAATATGCTTCGTTTTAACTTAATGAAAGAAGAAAATGAAGAATACCTAGAAGCCGCGCAAAACAATGACTTAATTGAAGTTGCAGACGCTTTAGGCGATATGCTATACATTCTATGCGGAACCATCATAGAACACGGAATGCAAGAAAAAATAGAAGAAGTTTTCGAAGAAATTCAACGTAGCAACATGAGCAAACTCGGCGCAGACGGAAAACCAATCTACCGTGAAGATGGAAAAGTCCTCAAAGGACCAAGCTATTTCAAACCAAACATTGGCGCAATCTTAGCGGGTAAATAGGATATTGAGTTTATGCGTTTATAAGTTTAATAGTTTACTGTGGTTAAATAATGTGAACTGATGTCGATATTGGAATAAGAATAATACGTGACGTTTTCTTTTTCCGCAGTGTAGCAGACATTTTTCGTTAAGAATTTTTGAAGCCTTGGAAAAAATTTAGAAAAATGAATGCGGTTTTAGTTTTTCAGAGAAAAAACTAAAAACACCTCTGGAAAAACGCACTTTCTTTTGTTTCTTTTCTTTGTGCGAACAAAGAGAAAGAAAATGAAAAACAAAAAATGTAGATTTTAACTCAAAATGCGCTTGAAGTTTTAGAGAAATTACTTTGGAAGTAGATAATGAGATGCTGTACTTCGATAAACCCAGAATTCGATTCAGCATAACGCAAAAAAAAGTGACTCTTATTGAGTCACTTTTTAAATATATATTATTGCTAACAACGAGCAACTAATAATCAACAACTAAACTCTAAATCTCCAACCATGTGGATCTTCAGAAATATTATATTGAATATTCAATAATTTCTCTTTAAAGAAAGTCGCATACGAATCGTCAAGTTTTGGCAACTCAAATTTTTCTCCTGCATGTTCAAAACCAGAAATCGGATTAATAACCGCCGCTGTTCCTGCACCAAAAATCTCTTTCAATTCACCTTTTCGAGCCGCTTCTTTAATTTCAGCTACAGATATTTGACGAATTTCTACATCAATATTAGTGTCTTCAGCCAACTGAATCAAACTCTTACGCGTAATTCCATCCAAAATTCGATCACTTGTAGGAGTCGTTAAAAGTGTATCGCCAACTCTAAAGAAAATATTCATCGTTCCAGCTTCTTCCAAATACTCATGCGTACTTGCGTCTGTCCAAATAATCTGCTGATATCCTTTTTTGTTCGCTAAACTTGTTGGGTAAAATTGTGCACCATAATTTCCAGCAGCTTTTGCAAAACCAACACCGCCATCGGCAGCTCTACTAAATTCTTCTGCAAACAATACACGTACTTCACCTGCGTAATACGATTGCGCTGGCGAACAAATAATCATAAACTTATAGGTGTTTGCAGGAGAAGCAGAAATCGCTTCCTCTGTTGCAATCACAAAAGGTCTAATATATAATGAATTTCCTTTTCCTTTTTGAATCCAATCTTTCTCCAAATGCAATAACTGTGTCAATCCTTCAAAGAAAACATCTTTTGGAAACTCAGGAATCGCCATACGAACTGATGACTTATTAATACGATCATGATTATCTTCTGGACGAAACATCCAAATCTGATCTTGCTCATCCTTAAAAGCTTTCATTCCTTCAAAAACAGCTTGTCCATAATGAAACACACGTGCAGAAGGTGCAATTGTAAGTGGCTGATAAGGCGTAATTTCTGGCGTCTGCCAAGCTCCATTTTTATAATCACATACAAACATGTGATCCGTGAAAACTTTCCCAAAATCTAAATTGTTAAAATCTACACTTTCAATCTTGCTTTTCGAAGCTTTGGAAATTTTTATATCAATAGAATGGTCACTCATCATATAAATTCTTAATTTTGTGCAAAGTTACGTAATAATTAACTTTAAAAAAATCTTAGTTCTGAACAAATTATGGTTTTTAAAACCAAGTATTCGTAACAAAATAGTCGTAATCATAAGAAATATCAAACAGAAATGAAGAAAATATTAATTTTAGGAGTTGCCTTAATAGCATTTATAGGATGTGAAGACGCAAAAAACAACGAAAAAACTGCGCAAGAAACGAAAGAAGTAAACGCTACTGAAATGGCATATGCATCTTTTGGAGAAAAAATTGAAGCTGACAAAGCATTATCAATCGCAGAAATCAGTAAAAAATATGACAATCTAAAAGTTGGAGATACGCTAGCTGTAAAATTTATGGCAAACATTAACTCTGTTTGTGCTAGCAAAGGATGTTGGATGCGTTTAGATGCAGGCGATGAAAAAGAAGTTATGGTAAAATTTAAAGACTACGGATTTTTTATGCCGCTTGACGCGACAGGTGAAGTTATTGTTGATGGAAAAGCATTTGTACAAGAAACATCTGTGGACGAATTGAAGCATTACGCGGAAGATGCAGGAAATTCTGAAGAAGAAATTGCTAAAATAACAGAATCGAAAAAGACACTTTCGTTTATTGCGGATGGTGTTTTACTGAAAAAATAATACTATTTTAACGTCAGTTCGATATAAAAGTTAGGAGTATGTTTTGTCTTTTCCCTGAAGGAAAAACTAAAAATACCTCTGGAAAAGCGCACTTTCTTTTGTTGACGCCTGTGCTGAACTTGATTCAGTATTCTTTGTGCGAACAAAGAAAACGAAAATAAAAATATGAAAATTAGATGCTTAGCACTTATTTTGAAAATGTATTAAAAATTTTATTTGAGTAGACTTATGATGAACTCGCGTTATTTTAATGTAGAAATAGTATACAGTTGAAACGAAACATAATCACCACGGAAGATGGATCTACCACAATTCATCTGGAAGAATGGGACGAACACTACCATTCTACACATGGTGCCATACAAGAAGCTGCACATGTTTACATAAAAACGGGCTTACAGCATTTGCAAAATACATACAATCCTGACCAAATTCATATTCTCGAAATAGGATTTGGTACAGGATTGAATGCTTTTATGACGTATTTAGAAACGAAAAAGCACAACTTCAACTGTAACTATCATGGCGTAGAGGCGTATCCTATTTCGTCAGAAGAAATTGCGCAACTCAACTATGTCAGTGAATTAAAAGCTGAAAATGAAGTGGTTATTTTTGATAAAATGCATGTGTGCGATTGGGAACAAGAAATCATACTTTCTGAAAACTTCAAATTGACCAAACGCCAGCAACTCTTTCATGAAATTACAGATCAAGCGAAATTCAATCTCATCTATTTTGATGCATTTGGCGCGCGCGTACAACCAGAATTATGGACAGTTTCCATCTTTCAAAAAATGTATGATGCATTACAAAACAAAAGTATTTTAGTAACGTATGCAGCCAAAGGAAGTGTGCGAAGAGCTATGCAAGAAGTTGGTTTCGCAGTAGAACGATTGCCAGGCCCACCAGGAAAACGAGAAATGCTTCGTGCTACAAAAAATTAATTATTGCCAAACGATGTAAAGGAATATTACTTTTCTAATTTATTCTTTTTAACGTATTTTTACATTGAAAAAGAAAAAACTCCCATGAAAATACTTATCTGCGGCGCAACTGGATTAATTGGTTCTGCTTTAACCAAATTATGTATTCAGGAAAATCATCAAATTCATTACCTGACAACGCGTAAAAGTAAAATAGAACACGCTGAAAATAAAAAGGGTTTCTATTGGAATCCCGCTCAAGGCGAAATTGACACAGCATGTTTTGAAGGTGTTGAAGCAATTATAAACCTTTCTGGTGCAAACATTGCCAAATCTTGGACAGAAGCATACAAAGAAGAAATCATGAACAGTCGCATAGATACGGCAAACGTATTATTCAAAGCGATTCGCAACATGGAAAATCATACAGTAAAACACTTTATTTCTGCTTCTGGAATCGCAATTTATCCAAGTTCACTAACTGAATATTATACAGAAGAAACTGAAAAAGAAGCAACCGACTTCTTAGGAACTGTCGTAAAACAATGGGAATTACACGCAAATCAATTCAAATCGTTAGAAATTTCGGTCACCATTCTAAGAACTGGATTGGTATTTTCTGCAAACGGCGGCGCATTAGTAGAAATGTCTAAACCTGTAAAATATGGAGTTGGAGCGGCAATAGGTTCTGGAAAACAATGGCAATCGTGGATTCATATTGATGACATTGCGCGCATGTATCTTCACGCACTTACAAACAAAATTATAGGAACATATAATGGAGTTGCACCAAATCCGACGACAAATAAATTACTGACAAAAGAAATTGCTTCTGTATTAAAAAAACCATTCTTTTTGCCAAACATTCCTAAATTTATGATGAAATTGATTTTGGGCGAAATGAGCACATTGCTATTCTCAAGTCAAAAAGTAAGCTCAGAAAAAATAGAAAAAACAGGTTTCGAATTCAAATTCAAGGAATTAACGCCAGCATTGGAAGATGTATTTGAAAAGTAAAACTGTCTGAAAGCTATAACTTTCGTCAAGCTGAACTTGATTCAGCTTCACATAATTCATGAAAATAATACTCTGAATGTAAATACTTTGAGCTGATTATTCTTGATCGAATCAAAACCATTCTACTTACAATTACCAAAACTTCACAAAAAAAATAAACCGACACGAAGTCGGTTTATCTCAAACATTATATGTTCATAAAAATTACTGCTTTGTAGCAACAAGTTTTACAGATAACTCAACGTCATCACTAATTGCTTTATCTTTAATAGTATCCGCAAGTGATGAAGAACCGTATTGCATTCCAAAATCAGTTCTGTCAATTGTAAAAACTTCGCTTACAATCATTGCTTTATTACCATTTACGGTAACTGTTGCAGGAAAAGAAATATTTTTCTTCACATCTTTCAATGTTAAGTTTCCTTCAATCATTGTTTTTCCATTTTCTTCTTTTACAGCTGTAATAGAAAAAGCAGCACTTCCATGTTTTTCTGCATCAAAAAAGTCTTTACTTAATAAATGACCTTTTAATTTAGCGTTTCCTTCATCTTCCGCAGGAATATCTACTACTTTCAAAGAAGCAACATCAATAATAAAGTTTCCGCTTTCTAATTTTCCGTCTTTTACAGCAAACGCTCCCGAAGTAACATTCATTGTTCCGTTATGGCTTCCGCCGATAGCTTTTGAACCTTTCCAAGTAACTGTCGTATTCGCAGTATCAACTTTGTACTTTACAGCTTCTTCGCTAATCGTTTTCTCAGTTTTTGCAGTTTCAGCGTCAGTTTCGTTTTTCTTTTCTCCGCTACATGAAACGGCAAATAGTGTCAGTGTAGTTAAAGCAAAAATGCTTAAAAATTTTATTCTCATAGGTATTGTTTTTAATTTTAAAAAAATTGAATAACAAAATTACTGAAAGTGAAGAAATTTTAGCTGTGAAATGTTAAAAAATATTTTTGATGACATTTTGACATTTTTCCATAAATGGCAGTACTTTTGCAAACTAAAAACAAAATAATAAAAATTTTTTGGACATATATCATGAGCAAAAAAAACGATACTAAAGTAGAACAAGAACAGCCAGAAGTTGCAAATGAAGCAACAGCTACGGCTGAAACAAGCGAAAATACAGCAGAAGTCGTTTCTGCGGAAGCAAAACTACAAGAAGAACTATCAAAAGAAAAAGACAAATTTTTACGTCTATTTGCTGAGTTTGAAAACTATAAAAAGAGAACAAGCAAAGAACGTATAGAGTTATTTAGAACAGCAGGGAAAGACATTTTAGTTGCCATGTTGCCAGTCTTAGATGATTTAGATAGAGCTTTGGTAGAAATTTCTAAAACAGATGAAGAAGAACTCAAAAAAGGAGTATTACTGATTAGCAATAAGCTAAAAGAAACTTTAAAAAGCAAAGGCTTAGGAGAAGTTGAAGTAAAAGCTGGCGATACATTTGATGCAGAAGATCACGAAGCGGTAACGCAAATTCCTGCGCTATCAGATGATATGAAAGGCAAAATTATTGATGTACTTGAAAAAGGATATACGCTAGGAGATAAAATCATCCGATACCCTAAAGTAGTTGTTGGACAATAAATAAAAAGCAGTACACGGTTGTTCAAAACAACAATACGATCTTTTTGAAATAAGTAGCATACAAATGAAACAAGATTATTACGAAACATTAGGTATTACGAAAGGTGCTTCGGCAGCAGAAATAAAAAAAGCATACCGCAAAAAAGCAATTCAATATCATCCTGATAAAAATCCAGATGATAAAGGCGCGGAAGAAATGTTTAAAAAAGCAGCAGAAGCGTATGAAGTGTTGAGCGACGAAAACAAAAAAGCACGTTACGATCAATATGGTCACGCAGCTTTTGAAAACGGCGGCGGCTTTAGTGGCGGCGGCGGATTTGGCGGCGGCATGAATATGGACGATATCTTTAGTCAGTTTGGTGATATTTTTGGCGGCGGTTTCGGCGGCGGTGGCGGATTCAGTGGATTTGGCGGCAGCGGCGGTTCAAGACAACGACGTGTAAAAGGAAGCAATTTAAGAATTCGTGTAAAACTTACGTTAGAAGAAATTGCAAATGGCGTTGAGAAAAAAGTAAAAGTTCGTAGAAAAGTACAAGCGGAAGGCGTAAGCTACAAAACCTGCGAAACGTGTCAAGGTTCTGGTCAGATGACAAGAATTACGAATACAATTTTGGGTAGAATGCAAACGTCTACAACATGTAGTTCATGTGGTGGCGCTGGACAAACCATCAATAAAAGACCAGCTGGAGCAGATGGACAAGGATTAAAAGTTACAGAAGAAACAGTACTCATTAAAATTCCACCAGGTGTTGTAGAAGGCATGCAATTAAAAGTGACAGGTAAAGGAAACGAAGCACCAGGACAACATGGAGTTTCGGGAGATTTATTAGTTGCTATTGAAGAAAAAGACCATGAGTTCTTAAAACGTGAAGGTGACAATCTTCATTACGATTTATACATTAGTTTCTCTGAAGCAGCTTTAGGAAGCTCTAAAGAAATTGATACTGTAACTGGAAAAGTTAGAATCAAAGTAGAATCGGGAGTGCAATCTGGAAAAATATTACGCTTACGCGGAAAAGGAATTCCAAGTATTAACGGATACGGAAAAGGAGATTTGTTAGTGCATATCAACGTTTGGACGCCTAAAACATTGACAAGTGAGCAAAAAAGCTTCTTTGAAAAGATGGCGGATGATGAGAATTTTATCCCAAATCCTGAAAAGAGCGATAAGTCATTTTTTGAAAAAGTCAAAGACATGTTTTCGTAATTCTTTTGGTATTACGAAAAAAAAACTATCTTTGAGAAGTTACTGATCGTAACAGATCGGTAATTTTCTTTTTCATAGCAATTTTTTCCCATCCTTGATTATATTAAGGGTGGGTTTTGTTTTATAGTAAAATACATACTGTAACAAACCATCTAATATGGTTACATATATAAAAAACTTTTCATGAGTTCAATTCTTCAGGCGAAAGACGTCGTAAAAAAATATGGTGAGTATACCGCATTAAATAAAGTTTCCATTGACGTACCTAAAGGAAGTATCTTCGGACTTCTAGGGCCAAACGGAGCAGGAAAAACATCATTAATCCGAATTATAAACCAAATTACAGCACCAGATTCAGGCGAAGTTTTGCTAGATGGTCAGGCATTGCAACAATTTCACGTAAAAGATATTGGCTATATGCCAGAAGAACGTGGTTTGTATAAATCGATGAAAGTTGGCGAACAAGTATTGTATTTGGCGCAATTGAAAGGATTGAGCAAAGCAGAAGCAAAAAAGCGTTTGCAATATTGGTTTGAGAAATTTGAAATCATGGATTGGTGGAATAAGAAAATTCAAGAGTTATCTAAAGGAATGGCGCAAAAAATACAATTCGTTGTTACGGTATTGCATCAACCGAAACTCTTAATTTTTGACGAACCATTTAGTGGATTCGATCCAATTAATGCAAATATAATTAAAGACGAAATTTTACAATTGCGTGATGAAGGCGCAACGGTAATCTTTTCGACACACCGAATGGAATCTGTAGAAGAAATGTGCGATCATATTGCGCTGATTCACAAATCAAATAAAGTATTAGACGGAAAATTAACCGATGTAAAACGTCAATACAAAAGCAATACGTATCAAGTTGGAATTGCTGGCGCGAACAATCCGCAATTGCGAACCATGCTTAATGAGAAGTTTGAATTGACAGACGCAAATTTTAAATCTATTGATGATGATTTAAAAGTAAACATTCAACTAAAAAGCGGCGATACTTCCAACGATTTGCTTTCGTATTTAACATCAAAAGGGCAAGTGAATCATTTTGTAGAAGTCATTCCGAGCGTCAACGACATATTTATTCAAACCGTAGAAAAAAATAATTAGGCTATGAATCACTTACCACTAATTATCAAAAGAGAATATCTAACGAAAGTTAGAAACAAGTCATTTATCCTCATGACATTTTTAAGTCCATTAATAATGATTGGCTTGTTCATGTTGATTTTTTATCTGACACAAATAAACAACAACAAAGAACGCACGGTTTCTATTTTAGATGAAACTGGGTATGTATCTGGAATATTTACAGAAGACGTAGACGAAGATTCAAATACAAAATATATAATTCTTCCCAAAATTTCTTTAGAAGAAGCAAAAAAGAAAATCCAAGAAACTGAAGAATACGGTTTGTTATATATTGAAAAACTAGCGTCTGTTGACGAAGTTTCTACACATATAAAATTCTATTCAGAAGATTCGCCTTCTCAAAAATTTATCTCAGGATTGGAACGACAACTCAGTAAAAAATTCACAGATGTTCAACTTATAGAAGCGGATGTAGATATAGAATTGGTAAAAAATTCTAAAATGAACATAAGTGTTGTGCAAGAAAGTTTTACAGGCGAACGTACCTCAAAATTTGTCAACTATTCCAAACTAGGTTTCGGATTGGCGGCAGGATATTTACTCTTCATGTTTATCATTATCTACGGAAATATGATTATGCGGAGCGTGATTGAAGAAAAAACAAACAGAATTATTGAAGTTATCATATCTTCGGTCAAGCCGATTCAACTCTTAATGGGGAAAATAATTGGAACTTCTTTGGCAGGAATTACACAATTTGTAATGTGGTTGCTACTTGGCGGAATTATGATGATTGTTTTCTCACTCGTATTTGGTGTCGATTTCGCTGGAATGCAAGCGGAGCAACAACAAGAATTTTTGGCGCAAGGCGGAGATATGGATGCGCAAATGATGATTTCGGAAGTGTTGAATAGCTTACCGTTAACAAACTTAATTGTAGCATTTTTTGTATTTTTTATTGGCGGATATTTATTATATAGTTCATTATACGCCGCAATTGGCGCAGCAGTTGACAACGAAACGGACACACAACAATTTATGATGCCAATTATGGTGCCATTAATATTGGCGGTTTACGTTGGTGGATTTACGGTTTTAGAAGATCCGCACGGAACCGTTGCAACGGTGTTTTCATACATTCCATTTACATCGCCAGTAGTGATGTTAATGCGAATTCCTTTTGGCGTTCCAATATGGCAACAAATCATTTCGTTAGTAATTTTGTATATTTCATTCACGGGAACTGTTTGGTTTGCATCAAAAATTTACCGAGTTGGTATTTTGATGTACGGAAAAAAACCAAGCTACAAGGAAATCTTTAAGTGGTTAAAGTATTAAATGGAAGAATTAAAAAATATACTCAACGAATCTTTTCATCTCACCAAAGGGATCGAAATAAGTATTTATGATATACTTATTCTGTTTGCTATTCTAATATTGGCGAATGTAATATTAAAAATATTCAGACGTTTAATTACACGAAAATTACCTTATGACGGAAAACTAAAATTCCGATCTATATTTTCATATGCAACTTGGTTTTCATACGTAATTATAGTATTGGTAACGTTGAATGCTGTTGGTGTAAATGTTACAGGAATTTTTGCCGCTTCTGCTGCATTACTGATTGGAATTGGGTTGGCTTTACAAACCTTATTTCAAGATATTATTTCTGGAATTTTTATTCTAATAGATCAATCCGTACATGCGGGAGATATTATAGAGATTGATGGAAAGGTTGGTCGTGTAGAAGAAATAAAACTACGAACCACGCGCGCTATAACGATTGATAATAAGGTATTGGTCATTCCAAATCATTTATATTTGACAAATAGTTTGTATAATTGGACACAAAATGGAAACATCACACGCGAAAAAATTACTGTTGGTGTTGCGTATGGAAGTGATGTAACGTTGGTGAAAAAAGTATTGCTCGAGGCTGCAAAAAATCACAAAGCTATCATAAACGAACCGCCACCTAATGTGCTTTTTACTAACTTTGGAGATAGTTCATTGGATTTTAAATTGGTATTTACGGTAAGTGATAGTTTCACAGCATTTCAAGTGGAAAGTGATTTGCGCTTTGAAATAGACCGATTATTCAGGGTAAACAATGTAACTATTCCGTTTCCACAAAGAGATATTCATATTATAGAAAACAAGAAATAGATATGCCTAAAATATTAGTAATAGAAGACGAAGCAGCCATCCGTAGAGTATTGGTGAAAATTCTATCTGAAGAAAATGACACGTATCAAGTGTCAGAAGCAGAAGATGGATTGGTCGGAATGGAAATGGTAAAGAAGGAAGATTACGATTTGGTATTATGTGATATAAAAATGCCAAAAATGGACGGCGTTGAAGTGTTAGAAGCTTCTAAAAAGATAAAACCTGAAACTCCTTTTGTCATGATTTCTGGTCACGGCGATTTAGATACAGCCGTAAATACAATGCGTTTAGGCGCGTTTGATTACATTTCAAAACCACCAGATTTAAACAGATTGCTTAATACGGTTCGGAATGCACTTGACAAAAAAGAATTGGTTGTTGAAAACAAGCGACTCAAAAAGAAAGTGAGTAAGAATTACGAAATGATTGGAGATTCTGATGCAATTCATCAAATTAAAGATATCATTGAAAAAGTTGCGCCAACAGATGCACGTGTTTTAATTACTGGACCAAACGGAACAGGAAAAGAATTAGTTTCGCATTGGTTACACCAAAAAAGTGATCGACATAAAGGTCCAATGATTGAAGTAAATTGTGCCGCGATTCCAAGTGAATTGATTGAAAGCGAATTATTTGGTCATGTAAAAGGTGCATTTACAAGTGCAAACAAAGACAGAGCCGGAAAATTTGAAGCAGCAAATGGTGGAACTATTTTCTTAGATGAAATTGGAGACATGAGCCTTTCAGCGCAAGCTAAAGTATTACGTGCGTTGCAAGAAAGCAAAGTGCAACGTGTTGGAAGTGACAAAGATATAAAAGTAAATGTTCGTGTTGTTGCAGCAACAAACAAAAACTTGCAGAAAGAAATTGCAGAAGGAAGATTTAGAGAAGATTTATACCACCGATTGGCAGTAATCTTAATCAAAGTTCCTGCGTTAAACGATAGAAGAGACGACATTCCTTTATTAATAAAATACTTTGCAGGGAAAATTTCTAAATCGCAAGGAACTGCGGAAAAGAAATTCTCGGACAAAGCTGTCAAATTATTGCAAGAATACGATTGGACAGGAAATATTAGAGAACTCAGAAATATCATTGAACGTCTCATCATTCTCGGCGGACAAGAAGTTACCGTAGAAGATGTGAAATTATTTGCTTCGAAATAGGATAAAAAAATCAGCTTTTAGAGCTGATTTTTTTTTTTGATTGGAAGATGAAATAATTAAATGATTCAAAAATTGAAAGATTTAATGATTTGTTCTCGATACAATTTTCTTTCGAAAATCACTCGAATTGATGTTTTGTGTAATTTGGAATATCGAATATCGAACAAGGAATATTGAATGTTGAAGTTTTTTAATTGTTCAATATTTTAATCATTCAATTCTAATCTGACGTTTTGAGTAGTTTTAAATTTTAAATTAAAAAATATTGAATATCGAATATCGAACAAGGAATATTGAATATTGAAGTTTTTTAATTGTTCAATATTTTAATTCTCAAACGTCACTTCGAGTGGCAAATCTATGATTTGTTGTATCGAGATGTGTTTTGATTTACAAACCGTTCTCGATACAATTTTCTATCAAAAATCACTCGAACTGACGTTTTGGAGTAATTTGAAATTATGAAAGTTAAATTAAAAAATATCAAATATCGAACAAGGAATATTGAATGTTGAAGTTTTTTAATGCTTTAATCTTTTAATTTTTCAATTCATTTACAACCCAAACTTCACACTAACTCCAGTCTGTAAATCAGGATTATTATTCACGGTAAAATCTTGTTGAATATAAAACGTAGTTGAAATTTTTCGTGTAAACGTATATGCTAACGTCCAATAATTAGTGTTTTTATACAAATGGCGCGTTCCATGTCCCCAAGACTTAGAAGCATCATCATCGCGCACATAAATATTGTAATTATCCTCATCTTTTTTGTGCAAACTTGTCTGCATGTAATAGCTTAAACCAAAAGAATGATACGTTTTTCCTGATGAAATAAACGAATATTCAGCATTCGCTTCAAAGCTTCCGATAAAGTCATTCGTTCCAAAATCGAGATTATCGTCTTGGAAATCGATGGCGTTTTTTCGAAGTATATTCGTTCCCAAACCAAATAATATAAAATGGCGATCGTTGAGGTCAAACTGTTTTACTCCAGCGGCAGAAATTCCAACATCCATAGACATATTGTATTCAGAAAGATTTGTGCCTACATGCGCGCCAAGATTGAAATAAATCTTCTTGTCGTTCAAAAAAGTTGGGTAATAGAAATAGTGTGTTTCAATTCCTGCGGTTAAAAAATCGCCACTTCCAAGATTCAATTCTCTGCCATTTCTATCTTTATATAGAAACTTTGCTTTATCCAATCCAAAAACGCGTCTATCAAAAGGATCATCGCCACCAGCGACATTATCATGAAAAAACTCGATAAACTTATCTGTTGTTAATGCTGAAAACGGAAACTTTCCATTCGTTAAAATAAAAGCTCTAAAACCAACAACTAATTCTTGATTTTTCGCAATCGGAATTGTGAAATCGCCACGCAAACCTTTAATAACTCCATCGGTTTCAATCTCAAAATATTCAGCGTCAATCTGTTCTTCTTCCACAAGATATTGTCTACTAAACCAAGCAATATTACTCATTTCGCGTCGGAGTTCTGGATCATTTGGAATATACGTTTTCACATTTGGTCCCCAAACATTTCCGCTTTCTAAGCTAATATTCAATTCTTTTCGTTGCGAAGCTTTCCGCTTAAAATTATGATTTAAGCGTGAAATAAAAATTCCGAACGGATTTGTCGATAAAATACTCGGTTTAGAAATTCCGTTTTTAGTAAATGTTGGAATAGAATCTTGATCGCTTTGCGCGAATGTAAACGTGCTTAAACACAAAAATAAAATGAAAACTAATTTTTGATACTTCATAATGCAATACAGATAATTAATTCGTTTAAACGAGTTCAATTTGAAGCGACTAAACTACAAAAAAAGTGATGGACAATCCGTATATTTAGCACTCAAAGAAAAATAGGCACGCATGAATCATTTCGATAAAGACACTTTTAGAGTAACTAAACCGATAAAACTAAGTGAAATAAGCACCAAATTTGATCTTGGTGCATCTAAAAAAGACATCAAAAAAGAACTAGAAGAAGTCCGAGAAAATTTAGGAAAACTTCAAGATACGATGTATGCGCACGGAAAATATGGTGTTTTAGTCTGTTTGCAAGGAATGGATACAGCAGGAAAAGACAGCTTGATTCGTGAAGTTTTTAAAGATTTTAATACACGCGGAATCGTAGTACACAGTTTTAAAGTGCCAACCGAACTGGAATTGAAGCACGATTATTTGTGGAGACATTATATTGCATTGCCAGCACGAGGAAAGTTTTCCATCTTCAACAGAACACATTACGAAAATGTATTAGTGACACGCGTTCATCCAGAATATATTATGGGCGAAAATATTCCTTCAGTGAATAGTATTGATGATATTAATGATGAATTTTGGGCGAAACGTTTTGAGCAAATCAATAATTTTGAAAAGCACATTTCTGAAAACGGAACGATAATCTTCAAGTTTTTCCTGAATATTTCCAAAGAAGAACAAAAAAACAGATTGCTTCGTCGATTAGATTTAAAAGAAAAAAACTGGAAATTCTCACCTGGTGATTTAAAAGAACGTAAACTTTGGGACAACTATCAAGATTGTTACCAAGATGCATTAAACAGAACAAGTAAATCGCATGCGCCTTGGTTTACAATTCCTGCAGATGACAAATCTACCGCACGATATATTGTAGCAAAAACAATGTATGATACTTTAAAAGAATATACAGATATTGAAGAACCTGAATTGGACGAAGATATTAAAGCGAATATTGAATTATATAAACAACAATTAGCATCAGAATAATTACCTAAAAGTAAATACATGAAAAAACTTAGCATATTATTATTTCTTTCAGTTGCCATCGGTTTTGCGCAAAACGCAGACGAAAAACAACTAAAAAGTGTCTATTCAACATCATTAATCAACGGGCAAAGTTATGCTTGGCTAGATCATTTGTCCAACGAAATTGGCGGACGCCTTTCAGGATCGGCAAATGCCGCAAAAGCAGTTCAGTATACGAAAGCCGAACTTGAAAAATTAGGCTTAGACAACGTTTGGTTGCAAGAAGTACTAGTGCCAAAGTGGGAACGTGGCGGAGCAGAAGTTGCTTATATGCAAACAAATTCTGGGAAAATAGACATGCAAATTTGTGCTTTAGGCGGTTCAGTTGCTACAAAAGATGGCGGAATTGAAGCAGAAGTGATCGAAGTTAAAGGAATAGACGACTTAAAATTATTAGGAAAAGACAAAATTCAAGGAAAAATAGTATTCTACAATCGTCCAATGCAAGCGGACTTAATCAGTACGTTTGAAGCGTACGGCGGTTGTGTAGATCAGCGATATGCTGGCGCAAAAGAAGCTTTAAAATATGGAGCAGTTGGTGTTGTTGTTCGTTCAATGAACTTGAGAATGGACGATTATCCGCACACAGGAAGTATGGGATATGAAGATGTTGCTGTGGAAGATCGCATTCCTGCGGCCGCAATTAGTACGAATGGTGCAGAATTATTGAGCAAACAATTGCAAAAAGATCCGAAGACTAAATTTGGATTTACCATGTATTGCAAACAGTTTAAAGATGTAAAATCACACAATGTTATTGGGGAAATCACGGGAAGCGAATTTCCAAATGAAATAATTATTGTTGGTGGACATTTAGATTCTTGGGATTTAGGCGATGGTTCTCACGATGATGGAGCAGGAGTTGTACAAAGTATGGAAGTATTACGTTTGATGAAAGAAACTGGATATAAACCAAAACGTACGATTAGAGTTGTATTATTTATGAATGAAGAAAACGGATTGCGTGGCGGAAAAAAATATGCAGAAATCGCCAAAGAAAAAGGCGAAAAACATGTATTTGCGTTAGAAAGTGATGCAGGCGGATTCACGCCAAGAGGTTTCTCGTTTGATTGTTCGGATGAAAATTTTGCGCAAGTGGAAAGTTGGAAAGCATTATTTAAACCTTATTTAATACATTATTTTGAAAAAGGAGGAAGCGGCGCAGATATTGGACCTTTAAAAGACGATCAGATTGTATTGGCTGGTTTACGTCCAGATTCGCAACGGTATTTTGATCATCATCATGCTGCAAACGATACTTTTGATGCTGTTAATAAACGCGAATTAGAACTTGGCGCGGCAACTATGACATCTTTAGTATATTTATTTGATAAATATGGAACTGTAACGCCTAAGAAGATAAAAGGGTAAGCTATTTTAAAAATATTCCTATGTCACATCGAGCGCAGTCGAGATGCAATCAATAAAAGAAAATTCAAACAATAAAAAAGCGACACCATTATATATAGTGTCGCTTTTTCAATATCTAAAAGAATCTATTTAATCAAAATAACTAAACGTTTCTCCGTCTTTAATCGTTAACAATGTTTCGTAAATCAAACGAATCACATTCTCCACATCATCTTTATGTACAGTTTCTACAGTTGTATGCATATAACGCAATGGAAGTGATATTAATGCAGAAGGAACTCCGCCATTACTATAGGCAAAAGCATCAGTGTCAGTTCCCGTAGAACGGCTAGAAGCCATACGTTGAAAAGGAATTTTGTTTGCTTCAGCGGTTTCAATAATACGTTCGCGTAACTTATTCTGAACAGCTGGCGCGTATGAAATTACAGGTCCAGCACCCATTTTAGTTTCTCCTTGCGTCTTCATATTTATCATAGGAGTTGTCGTATCGTGACAAACATCAGTTACAATGGCAACATTAGGTTTAATGGTTTCCGTAATCATTTGTGCACCGCGTAAACCAATTTCTTCTTGGACAGAATTCGTAATGTACAATCCAAAAGGAAGTTTCACTTTATTCTCGTGTAGCAAACGTGCAACTTCTGCAATCATAAATCCACCAGCTCTATTATCAATAGCTCTACAAACAAATTTATCTTTATTCAACACATGAAACGTGTCTGGATACGTAATCACGCAACCAACATGTACGCCAAGTTCTTCAACTTCTTTCTTCGTAGTACAACCGACATCGATAAAAATATTATCTAATTTTGGCGGTTCTTCCTTGCTTTTATTTCTAGTATGAATTGCTGGCCAACCAAAAATACCTTTCACAATACCTTTCTTCGTATGAATATTTACCCATTTTGAAGGTGCAATCTGATGATCGCTTCCGCCATTTCGAATCACATACAGCAAACCTTCATCAGTAATATAATTAACGTACCATGAAATCTCATCGGCATGTCCTTCAATAACAACTTTAAACTTTGCTTTCGGATTAATTACACCAACGGCGGTTCCATAAGAATCTGTGAAAAATTCGTCAACATAAGGTTTCAAATAATCCATCCAAATCTTTTGTCCATCCCATTCATAACCAGTTGGAGCAGCATTATTCAAATATTTTTCCAAAAAAGCCATTGACTTTTTATTGATAACTTTCTTCTTTGCCATAAAATTTAATTTAATTCAGACGAAAATAATAATATTAAAACAGAAATTATAGATATAATAGAATGAATTATTACATTTGGTATAAAAATTGAAAGAATTACAAGTCAAGCATGAAAAGAATAAGTCTCATACTACTAATACTGATAACATATATAGGTCAAGCGCAAATTATGACGCAAGACACTATAAAAGTGAAGCAGTTTCTCATTGAAGGTGATTCCATTCCGCGTTCCTCCATCGAACTTGAAGAAGTAATCCTATTCAATAAATTAAAATTTTCTTCGAAAGAAGAGCGCATTCGATACCTAATACTAAGAAGAAAAACCTTAAAAGTATATCCGTACGCTATGATGGCGGCTGATCGTTTAATAAAATTAAATGAAAGACTTGACAAAATAGATTCCAAATCAAAACGCAGAAGATATACAAAAAGAGTTCAGAAATTCATTGAAGAAGAACTATCTGCGAAACTAAAAAAGCTAACCAAAACGGAAGGACAAATACTCATAAAGCTAATTCATAGGCAAACCGGTGATACAGCATTCGATCTAATAAAGCGTTTGCGAAGTGGTTGGAAAGCATTTTGGTACAATACAACTGCAAACTTATTCGATATCTCTCTCAAAAGGGAGTTTGAACCAGAGTCAAATCACGAAGACTACCTAATAGAAGATATACTTCAACGCGCATTTTACCATAATCAACTAAAAAAGCAACCATCTGTATTACCGTTCTCGTACCTTGAACTAACGGACAAATGGTCATCTAAAGATCAGGAAAAGAAATAGTTGCGAGTAAAATAAAATCATAGCTTTCATTTCCCTTTTTCGCGAATCCACAAATCCACAGATAGCCAAATCCACAAACTGCCAAACAAACGCATCCACAAAACCGAGCTAGCGAGGCAAAGACCTACAAAGGTTCAACAATAGTACGAAAGCCGGGTCACTGAGCTCGTCGGAGTGTGGGTTCCCACAAAAAAGCGGTCACGCTCTCGTCAGTGACTCTAAAAATTGAAATAACATAAGTGGCTGAAAATCATTTTCTTAATTTTGTTTTGTAATTTGAAAATGACCTATTCGTATTCGTTTGTGTATTCTTTATTAAAAATTAATACTCATCAAATATAAATAAAATCACCTTATTAACTTCAATATAGACATTTGATTTTTTAACCTACATCAAATGTTATTAACTATTAATTAAAAATTATTAGTGTTTAGTTTATAATTATTGTTTGTCCAAATTACAACACTATCGTTCTTTTTAGGGTATTTGATAATTCTTCGCTTTTTTTGAAAACTAAATTTGAATATCAGATTTTTTTTGATTTATATAATCTCACTTGTTTTTGGACTTCAATTTTTAAATAGACATTCCAAAAAGGCAATACATTTCTGGAGTTATCTTTCGGAAACATGTCCTGAGTAGCTTAAAATTTGTATGTAAAACCAAGAAGGTAATTTCCTTGATTACTATTAAAATTCAATGACATGTGTTCTTGTTGGTACTCCGTAGTAAATAATAGATTGCTGCCTAAACCTATGGCTGCTCCTGCTAGTACATCCAGAATGTCATGCTTATTTGAATCAATTCTACTTGCCGCAGTAAAACCTGCTAATAAATAAGCGGGGATGCTGTATTTAAAACCGTAACGTCTATGAATAAAACCTGCACTATGAAAGGTAGTAGATGTATGTCCTGAAGGAAATGAGTTGTCATTACTCATATCGGGACGTTGCTTATTTATACTATACTTCAATCCAAAAGTTACGGCTTCTGTTACTACTAAACCTTTGGTAAATTGCCATGCGCCCTTTTTATCATCAATAATAAAACTTGTAGCTAGTGTTCCCAATGGTAATGCAAAGACAATAATATCGCCTATTTTTTGGGTTGTGCCAACCTTTGGTTTTGTTTCTGATGTGTCTTGCGCATATGTGTTTAAAGAAAAAATGAAGAAAATCAAAATAGAGAATACTTTGAGATTTTCTTTGAAAATAGAAAATATAATCACTTTGTAAAATTTAATAGTTAAGTAGCTGTCAGTTATAAGCTTTTCTTTTATTAGCATTTATGTAAAAGTGACACATGAATCTAAAGAGAATCTAAAGTTTACTGTTTTGTATTGATTAGAAATATGAAGAAATGATTTGATAAGTATTTTATACAAATACTATTTTGACATGCAAAAAACTAAGGTTATGTGATATGTGTAGAGACTAAGCAACAACTTTTTAATGTTTATCATCTTATCTTCCCCTTTAGATATTCTTTAGAATTTATAAGTACCTTTATTTTTTTAATTCTAATTCATTGTTATTGAAAACTATACTATTTTTACTAATTACTTGTTTTGTGAGCTTTTTTACATTTGCTCAACATCAGACAAATCTTGACTTTTTTGTTGAACGAGCAAAAGAAAATGCACCTACTTTAAACGAAAATAAAAATCTTTTAAAGATTGGAGAAATTCAAAACAGTATCATTATTGCTCAAAATAAAGCATTTCAAATAAACGCAACTTCCGAAGTGTTAGTCGCTCCTTATTTCAATAACAACGGAAAAATCATAGATATCACAACAACACCATCTGCCAATGCATACGGTTATGATGTTGGAATTACAAATGGTGGTTTGTACTCTGCACAAGTCAATGTGACTAAAAATTTATTCAATAAAGCAGCGACAGATAATTTGTTATTTCAGAATAAAATCCAAAACAATACTATTAAGTTCTCTTCTGAAGAAATCACTCATACTATTATCAAGAATATAACAGATGTTTACATAATTGCCTATCAATTGCAATTGCAAGAAGAATTTACAAAAGAAATTTTGAAAGACCTTGAAAAACGATTGCAAGTGGTTGAGTTGTTAGTGAAAAGAGCTATTTTAATGGAAAGCGATTATTTGCTATTACAATTAGATATTGAAGGCAAGAAGTTGGAGCTTCAACAAATCCAAAACAATCTTAAAATTGCAATTAGTCAACTTTATAGTTTAAGCGGAATGGCTATTGGTACTGTTGAACAGCTAGAAGCACCAAGTTTTAGCAGTGCATCTAAACCTTCACAATTCTTTTATCAAAAAAAGTTAAAAAATGATAGCTTACAAATTGTTGCGAATCAACGAGTTTTTGAAAATCAATACAAGCCACAAATAACTGCGTATGCAAACACAGGTTTAAATGCAGTTGAAATTCCTAGTATCTATCGGAGATTTGGTGCAAGTGCTGGACTGCGTTTAACAATTCCAATTTATGACGGAAAACAACGAAAGTACAATGCGCAACAAAGTGCTTTAAAGGAAGAAAGTTTAGAATTCTATAAAGACAATGCAAGAGTTCAGTTAGATAATAATCTTCAAACTATTGAAAAGCAAATACTGGCTTTAGATGATACTATGTTGCTACTTGACAAACAACTAGAAAAGCAGATAAATATACTTGAAATCTATAAAGGAAAGTTGGTTCAAGGTCAAATATCCATTGTAGATTATCTCAATGTCATTCAGAATTATAAAATAAACTCCTATACCAAATTACAAATGCAAACGAATCACTGGTTATTAAAAAGCCAATATAATTATATAAACTGGTAGTAATTATGAAACGAGCTTGTTCAAAATTTTATTACCCAACGGAATGATTAATAGCGAACAGCATGTGACCATAAAAAACAATACATTTAAACAAATGAAAAAAAAGTACTCAAAATACATACTGGTTTTGCTTCTAATTATAAGTTTTTTAGCTTGTAAAAAAAAGGTTAAAGTAGTTTCAGAAAAAAAAGCACCTATTAGCGTTTCCGTAGTAAGTGTCACTGAAAATGATATTAAAGAATACCTTACGTTTAATGGTGTAACGCAGTATCAAAAAAAAGAAAATATTCGGTCTAATGTTACAGGCTACATCTCTTGGATGAAGTATAAAATAGGTGATAATATTCGTAGCGGACAAACTTTTGCATCGGTAAGAACCAAAGAACAAGATGCACTAAAAGAAGCAGTAAAAATTGATAGTTCGTTGGCAAAGTTTGTAAACCCTATAACTATTAAGAGCAATGCAACAGGTATTTTTACAGTACTGAATGTTACCCGAAATGATTATGTTGCTGAAGGTGATGTGTTAGCAACTGTAGTGCAGCCTAAATCACTTGTGGTTCAAGTAAATGTGCCTTATGAGTATGAAGATGCGATACAAATAGGTTCTTCTTGCGAGATTGTACTTCAAAATGGAAAATCGCTTCATGCAAAAGTAACAGGCACATTGCCAACAATAGATCCTGTGGCGCAATCTCAAATATTTCTAATCGCGTTGCCAGATGCCAATCTTCCAGAAAATCTAAATGTACAAGTCAAAACTATTTATAAAGAAGATACAACTGCGATAACCATTCCGAAAACAGCATTACAAACCAATGAATTATTGACTGAATTTTGGGTAATGAAAGTAGTAAATGATTCGCTTGCATTAAAGCAAAAGGTGCTACCTTTACTTAAAAACGATTCTCTTGTTCAAGTAAAATCTGAAAGCCTTAACGTACATGATTTGGTCATTACTGAAGGTGGTTATCAAATGCAGGATTCAACAATTGTTAAAATTAAATAAATAATAAATATGAAAAATTTCATCACACCATTGCTTTGTCTCTTATTTGGTTTTAACTACTGTATCGCTCAAATAAAAAATCAAAAAAACGAAAGCGTAAAAATCTACGGAAACTGTGGAATGTGCGAAAGCACAATCGAAAAAGCTGGAAATATGAAAAACCAATCTAATGTAGATTGGGATAAGGAAACCAAAATGGCTACCATTTCATACGACGGTTTAAAAACTTCTAAAGAAGATATTTTAAAAAGAATTGCTTTGGCAGGTTACGACAACGATACTTTTTTAGCACCTAATGATACATATTCAAATTTACCAAGTTGTTGTCAATATGAAAGGGCAAAACAAGTAATTGCGAAAACGGAAGAGCCAAAAATGGAAATGACAAAAAATGACCATACAATGCATTCAAACAAAATGGATGAAATGCAAGATGTAAATCCGCTTTCAGCAGTTTACGAGAGCTATTTTGCAGTTAAAAATGCATTAATTAAAACTGACGGAGCAACAGCTTCAGTAAATGCAAAAACCCTTTTAACTGCACTAAATGATATGAAAATGGATAAGCTTTCAATGGACGTGCAAATGGTTTGGATGAAGATTGTGGAACCATTAAAAAAAGAAACTCAAGCTATTTCAGAAACCAATGATGTTGAAAAACAAAGAGGTCATCTTGATAGGCTTTCAAAAGACATCTACGAAATATTAAAAGTTTCCAAATATGAAGAACCTGTTTATTTTCAGTATTGCCCAATGAAGGATTCTAATTGGTTAAGTAAAGAAAGTGCAATTAAAAATCCTTATTATGGTTCGCAGATGTTGAGTTGTGGCAAAACGGTTGAAACTATAAAGGAATAAATCAAATGTATAAATACATAAATTGGTTGGTAGTATTCATAGGAATACTGTCAACAACTACCATTTTTTCGCAAAATGTAGTGCGTTACAATTTAACAATCACAGATACAATCGTAAATTTTTCTGGTAAAGAAAAAAGAGCGATTGCGGTAAACGGACAAATTCCAATGCCAACCTTAACTTTTACGGAAGGCGATATTGCAGAAATTGTGGTTCATAATAAGTTGAAAGAAAGTACGTCTTTGCATTGGCACGGACTTTTTCTGCCAAACAAATATGATGGCGTTCCTTATTTAACACAAATGCCTATAGAACCTGGCGAAACATTTACCTACCGTTTTCCAATCATTCAAAGTGGAACACATTGGTATCACAGTCATAGTGGTTTACAAGAGCAAATTGGAATGTATGGCTCTTTGGTTTTATTGAAGAGAAAAGATGACCCTACTTTTAGAAAGGGAATTGACGATTTACCACAAGTTCCAATAATTTTAAGCGAATGGACAGATATTAAACCCGAAAATGTCCATAGAATGTTGCACAATGCAAATGATTGGGCTGCTATTAAAAAAGGGACTACTCAAAGTTATTCCGAAGCTATAAAAACAGGACATTTTAAAACCAAATTGGGCAACGAATGGAAACGCATGTTGGCAATGGACGTGAGCGATGTATATTATGACAAGTTTTTAATCAACGGAAAAAACGAAAGCCAATTGTCTCAATTTAAAGGTGGAGATAAAGTGCGTTTGCGTATTTCAAATGGTGGAGCTTCCTCTTATTTTTGGTTGAATTATGCAGGTGGAAAAATGACCGTTGTTGCCAATGATGGAAATGATGTTGTACCTGTAGAAGTCGATAGATTAATCATTGGAGTTTCCGAAACTTATGATGTTGTAGTTACAATTCCCAACGAAAATACGGCTTACGAATTTTTAGTAACACCAGAAGACCGAACAAAATCCGCTTCCATCTATTTAGGAAGTGGTAAAATTCAGCTAAAAAGCAGAATGCCCAAACTGAAATATTTTGAAGGAATGAAAATGATGAACGATATGATGAATATGGACGGAAGTATGAAAGATATGGGAATGGATATGTCCTTACAGCAAATGGATATGAATACTGTAATGTATCCAGAAATTTCTGGAATGCCTGAAATGAAAATGGACAACATGAAGATGGACGACAAAATGGATAATTCCAATCATTCAATGAATGCAAACCAAGACATCATTACTTTAAACTATGGAATGCTAAAAGCACCGCATCCAACAACATTACCAAAAAATGCACCAGTAAGAGAATTACGTTTTGAATTGACAGGAAATATGAATCGCTACGTTTGGAGTATGGACAATAAAGTGCTTTCAGAGACTGATAAAATCCTAATCAAAAAAGGCGAAAATGTGAGAATTACGCTTTACAATGGCTCGATGATGCGACATCCAATGCATCTTCACGGACACGATTTTAGAGTATTAAATGGTCAAGGAGAATTTGCACCACTTAAAAATGTGTTGGACATAATGCCAATGGAAACCGATACCATAGAATTTTTGGCAAATGCAGAAGGCGATTGGTTTTTTCATTGCCATATTTTGTATCATATGATGGCAGGAATGAACAGAGTTTTTTCATATGAAAATCAAGCTGAAAATCCATATTTACCAAATAAAAAATGGGCATACAAAAAACTACAAGCGGAAAGCAACAAACTGCATTTTATGGCAGAAAATGACTTTGCTACCAACGGAAACGACGGAATGGTAATGTTGCAAAATACACGTTGGAGTTTTGGAACAGAATGGCGTTTAGGGTATCACGATGGACACGGTTATGAAACAGAAACACACGTTGGTCGGTATATTGGAAAAAACCAATGGTTTATGCCTTTTATTGGTTTTGATTGGCGGTACAGAAAACAAAATGGTGAAGTAGAAAAAAACCTTTTCGGACAAACGAACACGAAAGATCAAAGAGCAGTTTTGAGTTTAGGAGCGGAATACACGTTGCCAATGCTAGTGAAATTGCAAGGAGAAGTATTTACAGATGGAAATGTGCGTTTTCAGCTTATGCGAGAAGATATTCCAATTTCATCACGATTAAGATGGGCATTTATGGTAAATACTGACAAGGAATATATGACAGGATTTAAGTATATCGTTACTCGAAATATTGGAATTACAACGCATTACGACAGCGATATGGGAATTGGATTTGGTGCAAGTTTGAACTATTAAAGTACATATGTTTTGGTAAAAAAATATCATTTTAGAACTAAATAAACTCAGAATAAATTTGAAAAAACTGCATTCTAACTACAAGTTTCCACTTCTTGCCATTGGTATTTTGATACTTATAGGTGGTATTTTTACGTATCAGAATTTAAAAACTGGTCTATTTCCAGATATTACATTTCCGAAGATAAAAGTCATTGCAGATGCTGGACAGCAACCCGTCGATAAAATGATGACAACGGTAACAATTCCGTTAGAAAACATCATTCGACGTACGGAAGGTTTGCAATATATTCGGAGTACAACGTCTCGTGGGAGTTGTGAAATTTCGGTGTATTTAGATTGGAGCACAGATATCAATACTGCAAAATCGCAAATTGAGTCTTTCATCAATCAATCGCAAGGTAGTATTTTGCCAAGCACTGTTTTTTCAGTAGAAAAAATGAACCCTTCTATTTTGCCTGTAATGGGTTATTCTTTAGAAGGAGATGGATTGTCGCAAGTAGATTTAAAGAAAATTGCAACCTATCAAATCAAACCATTTTTGGCAGCTACACCAGGCGTTTCAGATATTGCAATCATAGGCGGAAAGGATAAAGAATTTCAAGTGATTCTAAAGCCTGAAGTTATCAAATCATTAGGAATATCTATTTCTACAATTCGAAGTGCTATTGTCAATGCCAATTTATTACAATCCAACGGATACATTACAGATTATAATCGAATGTATCTCACTCTTACTGACAATGCGATAGATGATATTAACGATCTTCAGGATTTAGTCATTGTCAATAGCCCGAATCGTTTAATTCGATTAAAAGATGTGGCAAACATTAAAGTTTCCGAAGTAAAAGAATACGTGAAAATTCTCGCTAACGGAAAAAATGTTCCCATTATTGCAATTGTAAAACAACCCAATGCAAATTTGATTGATGTCAATTCAACCATCGAACAAAAAGTAGCAGAATTAAGCAAGATATTACCTAAAGGCGTAGTACTTAAACCGTATTACAAACAAGCAGATTTTGTAAATACCAGTATTGCAAGTATCAAAGACGTACTGTGGATTGGACTTGTTTTGGCATTATTGGTAGTAATTCTTTTTTTACGTTCATTCTCGGCAAGTATGGTGGTTTTATTTACCATTCCAGTGTCGTTGTCATTAACACTTATCATTCTCGATGCTATTGGTTACACGTTTAATATTATGACGTTGGGCGCAGTTGCAGCAGCAATTGGCTTAATGATAGATGATGTAGTTATTATCATAGAGCAAATTCATAAAATTAGAGAAGAGCATCCAAAAGAAAAAATGGATTGGGTAGCTCACGAAGCTATCACACATTTGCTTCCTGCAATGATAGGATCTTCATTAAGTACCTTAGTAATTTTTATTCCATTTGTTTTAATGACAGGTGTTGCTGGAGCTTACTTTCAGGTAATGGCATTTAGTATGATTATCGCTTTGTCAGCTTCATTTTTGGTAACTTGGTTGGTTGTTCCTGTATTGTCAATTTTATTTACTCGAAATAAGCCTATTGAGCGCAAGCACGAACCAAAAACAAAATGGATTCATAGCGTATTAGGTAAACCAATTATCGGAATATTCTTTTTACTAATTTGTGTAGCGATACTGATCGTAATTCCTTCAAAATTACCTTCTGGATTTTTACCAGAAATGGACGAAGGAAGCATTGTGTTAGATTATAATAGCCCTGCTGGAACAACGTTGGAAGAAACCGATAGAATGCTTCAAATAGTTAATGAAGTATTGGATACGCAACCCGAAGTAGAAGCGTATTCTGCAAGATTAGGAACACAAATGGGATTCTTTATTACCGAACCCAATCGTGGCGATTATTTAATCAAACTAAAAGAGAAACGTACCGCAACTACAACAGAAGTTTCAGATGAAATACGAAAACGAATTGAAGAAAAAGTGCCACAATTAACTATTGATTTTGGGCAAGTTATTGGTGATATGTTGGGCGATCTAATGAGTTCTGTACAGCCAATCGAAATAAAAGTATTCGGAACTAATGTGAACACCTTAGAAAGTTTATCGCAAGAAATTGCAACAGCAATTGAAACTGTTCCAGGTACAGCCGATGTAAACAACGGAATTATCGTTGCAGGTCCAAGTTTATCTATAATTCCGAATGTTCCCGTATTAGCACAACTAGGAATGACTGTTGCCGATTTTCAGCTACAATTACAAACACAAATAGAAGGAACTGTGGTAAGTTCAATGATTGATAAAGAGCAAATGGTAGACATACGACTTATTTATCCTGATGCGCATAAAACTTCAGTGTCTGATATAAATAATACTGCCATTTTACTACCTAACGGTTCAAGCGTACCAATTAATCAAGTGGCAACTATCGAAATGGGCAAAGGTGTCGCTGAAATTAATCGAGAAAATCAAAAATCGATGGGCGTAATTACCGCACGATTAAACAACCGAGATTTAGGTTCAACACTTAAAGATATTCAAAGTCATTTAACTAAAAATATTTCTTTGCCAACAGGATATTCTATTGAATATGGAGGCGCTTATAAAGAACAGCAAAACGCATTTAAAGAATTAATGATGATTCTAGTTTCTGCCATATTACTTGTTTTTATTGTGATTTTATTTCTCTTTAGAAAGATTAAAATTGCATTGGCTATTATAGTAATTGCAGTTTTAGGAGTTGCTGGTTCTTTATTGAGTTTGTATTTAACGGGAACACCTTTAAATGTCGGAAGCTACACAGGTATTATTATGATTGTAGGTATTATTGGCGAAAACTCTATATTTACGTATAGACAATATCAAGAAAGTGATGCATCTTTATCGCATGTAGAAAAAATAGAATATGCTATTGCAGCACGATTACGTCCTAAATTAATGACTGCTTTTGCTGCGATTATGGCACTTGCACCGTTAGCATTGGGTATTGGCGCTGGAGCACAATTACATCAACCTTTAGCAATTGCTGTTATTGGCGGATTGGTATTTGCGTTGCCGCTTTTATTAGTGGTATTACCTACTATTTTGAAAATTATAAAAGAATAGGAATTGTATGGACAACAAACCAAAAATAGTAATTATAGGTGCAGGTTTTGGTGGTATTGCTATGGCAAAATCATTTAAAAATAAAAATGTAGATGTGTTGCTAATTGACCAACACAATTATCACAATTTTCAACCTCTAATGTATCAAGTAGCGACTGGTGGGCTAGAACCTGGCAGCATTGCTTATCCTGTACGTAGAATTTTCAGAAAATATAAAAATGTCAATTTTAGGATGGCTGAAGTGTTTTCTGTGTCTTCACAAGAACAAACGCTTTCTACAACTGCTGGAATTATATCTTATGATTATTTGATAATAGCAACAGGAAGCCAAAATAATTTTTTCAATTTTGAACCTGTAAAGGATAAATTGCTCACACTAAAATCTATTCCAGATGCATTAAATCTGAGAAGTTTTATTTTTCAGAATTTAGAAAAAGCAATGGAAGATACTAACAATCAACCGTTAGATGAGATTTTAAATATCGCCATTGTTGGTGGTGGACCAGCAGGAATTGAATTGGCAGGCGCTTTGGCTGAAATGAAACGTTTTGTGATTCCAAAAGATTTCCCTGGATTAGATATTTCAAAAATGAATATCAATCTATACGAAGCTGCACCAAAATTGTTAGCAGTTATGTCAGAGAATGCTTCCGCGAAAAGCGAACTATACTTAAAGCAATTAGGCATTAATGTATTCTTAAATGCCAAAGTAAGTGACTATGATGGTGTTAAAATCACCTTGGCAGATCAAACAACCTTTCAAACGGACACCGTAATTTGGACAGCAGGTGTAAAAGGTGCGCCAATAAACGGATTACCTAAAGAGGTAATTGTTGGTGGCAATCGTATTTCGGTTAATGAATACAATCAAGTAATAGGATTTAAAAATGTATTTGCTATTGGTGATGTAGCGGCACATCTTTCGTTGTTAAATCCAAAAGGATTACCAATGTTAGCACCTGTTGCACAACAACAAGGTAAACTACTTTCTAAAAATATTTTAAGACAAATTGCTAGTAAACCTTTAGAAGTGTTCAAATATAAAGACAAAGGAACTATGGCAACCGTAGGTAGAAAAAAAGCAGTAGTCGATTTACCAAAATGGAAGTTTCAAGGCACATTTGCTTGGTTGGTGTGGATGTTTATTCACATCTTTTCTTTGATTGGTTTTAGAAATAAATTTGTCGCTTTTCTTGATTGGTTTTCAAATTATATCAGTTATGACAGACCTTTAGGATTAATTATAAGACCTTATAAGCGGTTAGATAAAAACAATACGGATGGATAATTTTATAGACATATTAAAAAAAGATACGTCGTTGTTAGCACATGTAATTGTCATACTTGTAATTACACTATTGGTCTATGTAGTTTTCAATAAATTGGTAAGCAAAGGAATTAAAAAACATATGATAAGCGAGGATTTTGATGCAACAAATTCAAGATTTCTGCAACAAATGGTAAGTGTTTTAATACTATTGATCGGATTGAGTTTCATTATATTTATGATTCCAAACCTAAAGCATATTGCTACCACAATTCTTGCAGGTGCAGGTGTTATTGTGGCAGTTATTGGTTTTGCATCACAACAGGTATTATCTAACATTATTAGCGGAATTATGATTGTGATTACAAAGCCGTATCGTCTTAAAGACAGAATATCTGTAAGAGCAATTGAAGGTGTTGTGGAAGATATTACGTTGCGGCATACAGTGATTAAAAATTACGAGAACAAGCGTATTATTATACCCAATTCTGTAATGAGTAGTGAGGTTATAGTTAACGCAAATTTTGCTGAGGATATTTGTTGCGAATGGGTAGAAATGAATGTGTCCTATACTGCTGATATAAAGAAAGCAAAAGCCATCATGAAAGATGAAATTATAAAACATCCTTTGTTTATTGACCACAGAATATCGTTAAATAAAAAAAACACAGATGATATTGCTCCAATTCGAGTAATTTCGGTTGGCGAATTTGCCATAACACTCAGAGCTTGGACTTGGGCTGCAAATCCTGGAGATGCCTTTTTAATGGGTTGTGATTTATTGGAGAGTATCAAAGAGCAATTTGATAAAGAAGGAATAGAAATCCCATATCCGTATAGTAATGTGGTTTGGAAAAATAATAGAGAATAATTTAAAAAGAAAAAATATTACTTAATGTATCTGGTTAGTTAATATTGAGATTAGAGGTAATTTAATAAACATACTTATGAAAATGAAAAGTTACGATACAGTTACCGAAGCTATGACTGACCTTAACAAACTTGGTTATACTATTGATTTTTCAATATTGACTGACAAGGAATGTCTTGTTTGTCATCTAACAGCAACTGAATTATCACCAGATGATTTTGAAATTGACCATTTTTACAGATTCGAGGGAGATAGCGACCCAGGAGATGAAATGATTGTTTATGCCATTTCCTCGAATAAAAATAATTTGAAAGGAATTGTCGTAAACGCATATGGAGTTTATGCAGATAACGCATCTTCCGCAATTGTAAAAAAATTAAATATGCACCGAAAACAATGAATTATTGAATATTCAAGTTGTTCAAGTTGAGAAAATGGAAAAAATTAAATTCTAAATAATGAAAAATTGGAAAAAATTGGAATAGCACTTTCTGGTGGAGGCGCAAGAGCAGTGGCACACATTGGTGTTTTACAGGCTTTAAATGAAAATGACATCTTTCCAAATAGAGTGTCAGGAACGAGCGCAGGAAGTATTATAGGAGCTCTTTATTGTCAAGGCTATTCACCTAAAGAAATTTTAAAATTAGCTCATGATAAAGCATTCTTGAAAATTTTTAAACTAGGTTTTCTAACTAAAAGATTGACAGAACTTACATATTTAAAGGATTTTTTAAGAAATCATTTAAAGAAAGATAATTTTGAAAGCTTAGAATTACCATTACACGTTTGTATTTCTAATATCAACTCAGGAGAATTTGAAATCATTTCAGAAGGAAAATTAATTGAAGTCTTAGCGGCTTCCTGTGCATTGCCACTTTTATTTAAGTCGGTTCAAATTAATGGAAATACGTATGTTGATGGAGGATTGCTCAATAATCTTCCCGTTGAACCGCTATTAACACATTGCGAAAAAGTAATTGGAATAAGTGTTTGTCCTCACGAGACAAGAGATGAGGTAAAAGGACTTAGAAATGTTGCAGAAAGATGTCTTCAACTTGCTATTTGGGGAACTATGCAACATCGTTTTAATCAATGTAATGTTGCGCTCGAAATTGAAAAATCTTTTCGATATGGATTGTTCGATGTTAAAAAATCAGATCAACTTTTTGATATAGGATATGAAGCAACGATGCAGAAAATAGAAGAAATTAAACTTAAACTTAAGGGCTAAAATAGATACATATGAAACAATTATTGATACTGCTTTTAATTATAAATAACTTCTTAGTAAAAGCACAAGACAAAACACTTAATTATGATTTAAGCGTTGCAGGAAATTCTATAGGCACATTAACAGCCGTAAAAAAAGTAGAAGGAAATTCTACAATCTACACTACAAACAGTTTAGCAACTGTTCACATCTTTGGAGAAACACAAATATCAACTTCTTTAACGGTAGAATTTTTGAATGGTATATTACAGTCAAGCCATTATAAGATTGAAAAAAATGGAACGCTTAATGATGAATCGAATACAATTCTTAAAAATGGTGTTTATTACATAAATCATAATGGCAAAACATCACAAATTACTTCACCTATAACGTACGCTACAACAATGCTGTATTTTGATGAACCAAAAGGCATAGAGACTGTGTTTGCAGAACTAGAAGGAATAACTAAGACTATAAGTAAAGCGGGATTGTCAATGTATGTATTATCCGACCCTGGTAATCATCACACCAATAATTACACATATACCAATGGAATACTAAAAGAAGCTGTCATATCACACACATTATTCAATTTTAAGCTAACACTTAACGAGTAGTTTTTATTATTTAAGCGCAAGTTTCGTTACCATATCTTTTAATTCTTTGACTTCCTTTAAGAGAGTTATTATTTCTTTTTCAGCTTTAATATTAACATTGAAATCATTTTCGGCACGTATTTCCGCACGTTTCGCCTGTAAATTTTGACCAACCATTAATAATGGCATTAAAAATATTTGTATCATATTTGAAATAAAGAGCCAGAGTACAAAAGCTGGATACGGATCAAAACGCAAATGAATTGACGCAAACATATTCCAACTTAACCAAAGTAGTGTCCACATAAATATAATTAGAAAAAAACCTATAGTACCTATTTTCGTAGTAATCCAAATAGCAAATCTTTCTGTTGGTTTCAATTCATTATTATAAATATGATTTGTGTTTTTAATACTCATGAGTTTTATTTTTATTAAATGATCAATCGAACTTCGCCCAATTCTTGAATTTTATACGGAAACTTATGTCCAGGGGAAGCAATAAACATAAAGTTACTCGGAATATGCCAACGCTTGGATAATTCCTGTATTTTTTCTGGTCCAAAAATACCGAGTTCTTCAATAAACTCAACATTTATTAAAGGATATGCTCTATCTAATGTTTCAATATCTTTCCTCAAATTTACCGCTAAAGGTTCATTTTCATTTATGATTGAAACTATCTTTACTTTTTTTGTAGATTCATTATTAGAAATGTACAGCAAAACCTTGTTTAAAGTAGCAACATCATCATGATTGGTAAAATACACGAATTGTTGCTTATTTATAGTAGTAAGTGCTCTTTTAATATTCCTATTCAGTCTTATAAAAAGTGTATTCTTATCAGGAAAAGTGTAATCTAAAATTTTCAAAAAGATTCTAAAAATGAAAGTCCGATATAACATAAAAAACACCACAGCAAGTGTCGGAATTAGGTATTCCATGAAAATGACTAAATATTGAGGATTTAAAATTACGTTGCCCACAATAGCAGCTGCAACAGCAAAAACACCTATAAACAATCCCAACCAGCTAGATTTTTCAGGTCTTGGCAATCGAGAACGATTTACTTTCAAAAGTAGATTTCCTAAACCAAATAAAATCATAACCGATAAAAAAGCAATGGTATACACGCCAGCTAATTTTGCCAAATCACCTTTGGTAATCAATAAAACGGAAACACAAAGCACAAAAAATAACAGGTAGATTAAATAATTGCTTCCTTTTTTTGTCTTTTTTAGTAAAATATTAGGTAGAATTCTATCCAAAGCCATACGTTTCATTAATCCGCCAACACCAACGAAAGAAGTTAATACCGCACCACTTAAAACCAATGCAGCGTCAATTCCTATCAATAATGACAACCAGTTTCCACTAGCAGTTTTTCCCATAACCGATAGTAAAGCATCTTGATTTTCCACCACAGTAGAAATTGGAATGATACACAACGCTAAAAATGCAATTAGCGGATTAAAAACCGTAACCACAATCCACATATTTCGTAAAGTTTTTGGAAACACGCCTTTTTCTTGTTCTTCAACATAATTAGCCGAACTTTCAAAACCACTAATGCCAAGCATTGCCGCCGAAAACCCTAAGAATAAAGCGGTTATAATTCCACCTTTTACGGGTGTGCTAAAATTTGACATTAATATTTCAGTTCCATTTTCAATCAAGAAAACGAAACAGAATCCACAAAGGATTGTGAGCGAGACTAAATGGAATAGAAAAATGGCTATCGCAACTTTAGAAGATTCGCCAATACCTAAAATAACCAATCCCATAAATAGCAACAATAAACCAATAGTTACGGGAATTACAGGAATAAAAGTCCAAATACTATGCGCATATTTTACAGCTTCACTCGCCGAAATTACCGCAGTTGCCATATATGACAAGACTGTTAAAGATGCAGCAAGAGACGCTGTTGACTTTTTAGTTGTGTTCAATAATGCGTTGTAAGCACCACCATTAAGTGGTAAAGCACCAACTACTTCGCCATAAATTCTTCTAAAGAAAAATAATACCAATGCGACAACTAATAAAGAAATCCACGCATATTGTCCTGCATAAACAATAGCTAATGCTGATACGTACAGACAAGATGAACTAATATCATTACCGCAAATGGCAGTAGCTTCGAGTTGGTTGAGCTTTTTTGGCATACATACGAATAATTGAATTCAAATATAATCTAATAATATAAGTACTTACATATTGTATTCAATTAAGAATGAATTAAATAAGCAGCATATTTAAAAAAGAAAAGGTTGATGTGATTCAACCTTTTCCAACAGAATACTACTAAAAAATTAGGCTACAATCGTATAGCTATCTAAGCAAATTTGAGAGCTGTTTTTTGAGTTTTAGAATCTTCTAAACTTATAGCATCTTTAGTTAACAAATCAATCACTTTTTTCTTCCAAGTATCAGCCAGCGCCAACTCGCCATTAAGTTGTGTAGTATCATTGTAGTCGTAAAATTCAAACTCTTCAATTGCGTTGTTTTTTGTAAAAGTGAACTCTAGTGCTATACTTTGTATGAGTTCATATTTTGATTTTACTTTTCCTATGCGTTTGGCAACTTTTTTTACTTCGCAAGCGCTTATATAAGTAAGATTTACTATTTGAATATATTCAGCTTTTGGAGTTTTTTTATAATAGTAAATTTGTTGTGCATTACTATCTAATCCCAGAGCAAAATTATTGTTAATTACATACTCTGTCAGCGTTCCATTGTTGTCTGAAATGCTAGTTTCTAACCCTTTTTTAAGCTCTTTTTCTCTCTTTTTAGTACTGCCACTAATTAGTATAAATGGTAATGTACATATTACTATTAAGATTGTTACAATAACAACTATTCCTGTTTCCATGATGTTTATTTTTTTGATATAATTTTATAGTGAATTTGCATAGTCTCGTTCGAAACAATGCACTTTTTTAATCGTAAGATGAAACACTATGAATTACCAAAAAGAATGGAAGGGAAAGAGGATTTCTTTCTTGAAAGATATATTGAAAAAATTTCGGTCAAAATTTTGAAACGAGCTACCAAAAGCTAGTGATAACTTAAGACTTCTGTTGAGAAGTCCGTCTTTTTTCGATATCTCATCATCTAATGATGAAGGTAGATTGTCAGGTTGTGATATGCTAATTAAAGGCTCAACTTCAGCATCCATATAAAAGTTTATTCCTAAACTAGAAAAGGACTGTGTTGAATGCTCTTTTTCAACCGAATTATCAATAGAAATTCCTGTCAATGACAAAGTTTCCGCACTAGCTGTTACATTGAACAGTACAGAAAAAACAAAGAAAACTATGATATGTTTAAACAGTTTCATGTTAAAAAAGATTCGATTTTAAGTTCACAATCATGAAAGTATAATTACTTCATTTGTATCACAAAGTAAGAGCTATAAATCTAAATTTTATATATTATTATGTTAAATTTCTACAAAAGGAATTAATATTAGTATCTCAAATGTTGGTAGCTTTGAGTTGATTGCATTTTTTTTGCATAGTGTAAATTTACTAAAGAAATCTTAAGTAAATTTGAATTCTATAAATACTAATAACACATGTCGTTTTTAAGATTTGAATCTAAAAAAAGCTCTGTTATTCAGAGAAAGCGTTTTATAATTAGAGCATTACGTTACATACTGTATGCAATAATTATGGTGGCAATATCAGTTTCAATTGGTACTTTGGGCTATCATTATTTTGGGTCTTTATCTTGGATAGATGCTTTTTATAATGCTTGTATGATTCTTGCTGGTGTTGGTCCAATTGCGCCAATGCCTACTGACACAGCAAAAATTTTCGCGTCATTTTATGCACTTTTCAGTGGGACTGCTTTCTTTAGTGTTATTGCCGTGGTAATGGCACCTATTGTACATCGATTTCTACATATTATAAACTCAGACAATACGGAATGATAATTTATTTCATCTTTAGATTTAATTTAGAATCATATACTAATTTTATTGTCTTAAATTTATAGAAATGAAATATCTAATAGCTGAAGATGAACTCGATTTGCAACAATCAATCGTCACGTATTTACAACGTGATGGAAATATCTGTGAAGTCGCTTCAGATTTTGGAGAAGCCTCAGAAAAGGCAGCCATTTATGACTATGATGTGATAATTTTGGATATCAATTTGGTTACAGGAAGTGGCTTAGATGTTCTTAAAACATTAAAAAAAGAGAAGAAAAAAGCAGGTGTTATTATCATTTCAGCAAATAATTCGTTGACTGACAAATTAGAAGGTCTAGATTTAGGAGCAGATGATTATATTACAAAACCATTCCACTTAGCTGAACTCAATTCTCGCATTAATGCTGTACTTAGACGCGGTAAATATGGTGGCGATGAGATTATGGAGTTTAATGAAATACGAATTGACACCAAATCCAGAACTGCCTATGTTGATGGAATAGTGATTGCGCTTACTAGAAAAGAGTACGATTTGTTAGTGTTTTTTATTTCGAATAAAGGTCGAGTGCTTTCCAAAGAAATTATTGCGGAACATCTTTGGGGAGATAATAGTGATTTACTCGATAATTTTGATTTTATTTATGTACACATTAATAACTTGCGGAAAAAGTTAACTCCTCAAAGTGCAAAATACATTAAAACTGCCTACGGAAGTGGTTATAAATTTATAGAAGATTAATACATGGAAAAAAAAGCAACACTCCTAAAGAAAACATCTAAAACTTTTCTCTTAACAGGATTAGTCTTAGCATTTTTGAGTTCGGTTGCTTTATACTTTTACACTAAATATCTTTTAGAAGATGAAGTAAAAGAAGCTTTATATTCAACAGAGTTACGAGTAGAGAGTATCATAAAAAACGGTGCAACACACTATGATTTACCACCAGTTATTGTGGTCAATGAGGTAGCGGTTTTAGGCAGAGATGTATTGAAAGACACCATAATCTACGATCCTTCAGAAGATGAAATGGAATTGTTTCGAGAACTTTCTACCTACAAAACCATCAATGGTAAAAACTATCAAATAACGGTAAGAAACATGATCGTTGAGTCTGAAGATTTTTTAATTGCCATAGTTGTTTCCAACAGTATCATATTTATTCTAGCATTTATATTTCTGTTTTACTTTAATACCACAAGAAACCTGCAATTATGGAGTCCGTTCTTTAAGAATTTAGAGCAGATGAAACGATTTTCGTTAACAACAAAAGAACCGTTAGAGCTTGTAGATAGTGATGTATTAGAGTTTTCAGAATTAAAAAATGAAATTTCTTTGCTCACAAATAAAGTGCGGACTGATTATGAGAATTTAAAGCAATTTACCGAAAATGTTTCTCATGAAATGCAAACACCATTAGCAATTATTCAAGCTAAAATTGATAACCTTATCAATGAACAAGAAATAAATGACAAGCAGTTTGAACAGGTAAGTTCTATTCAAAAAGACATTCAACGCCTTAAACAACTCAATAAGCGCATTACCACGTTAACAAAAATAGACAATAACCAATTTATTAATATTGAAAACGTTAGCCTAACAGATTTAGTAAGCGAAAAGATTGAAGACTTTAAAGAGCTTCAATTTGCAAATCTTGTGTATACATCAAAAAATGAACTATCAGTTTCAATGGATGTTTTTCTTGCAGATATTTTAATTAATAATCTGATTTCAAATGCCATTAAGCATACCAAACAGAATGAAGAAATTACAATTATCACAAAAGACAATCTACTTGTTATTTCAAATTTTGGAGAAAAAGCTTTAGCGCATCCTGAAAATTTATTTTTACGTTTTTACAGAGAGTCCGACACGAATCAATCTACAGGTTTAGGGTTAGCCATTGTTAAAAAAATCTGTGACGTATATGATTTTAAAATTTCCTATAAATTTGAAGAAACACATCACATCTTTTCCATAGATTTTTCAAAATAATACTTTTTAGTTTTAACATTTATAAGATCGTTTCTTTAATTTCCCTTTAGATTTCAACGCTACTTTTGTGCTATAAAAATTGAAAATCTAATGATAAAACATACGCTTGCAATAATCCTACTAATATTTTCATTCCTTGCAAATGCTCAGGAAACTATAACAATTACAGGGCAAATTATAGATCAAGATACTAAAGAAGCCTTACCTTTTGTTACCATTGCTATTAATGACGAAGCAACAAATACAATTGTAACAGGAACGATAACCGATGATAACGGACGTTTTGAAATTAAAAATCTAAAAACAGGAAAATACATTGTAAATATTACTTATTTAGGCTTTGAAGCCGTACAAAAAAAAATAGTATCTAGCGGATTAAATCCAATTTTCGATTTAGGAAAAATAGAACTCAAACCATCTGCGGAAGCTTTGGAAGCAGTAACTATTAAAGGAAAACGAGCAACGGTAAATTCGGCACTTGATAAAAAATCTTTTAGTTTGGAAGATAATGTAGCACAATCTGGAGGTTCTGTAGTCGATGCAATGAAAACAATGCCTGGAGTTGCTTTTGACCAAGATGGCAAAGTAATATTACGTGGTAGTGATAAAGTTGTAGTTTTAATTGACGGCAAACAATCTAGTCTTACAGGTTTTGGGAATCAAAAAGGATTGAATAACATTCCTGCATCCAATATTGAACGTATTGAAATCATCAACAATCCATCTGCGAAATATGATGCGAATGGTTTTGCTGGTATTGTCAATATTATTTACAAAAAAGAAAAGAAAACAGGATTTAATGGCGATGTAGGATTGTCATTCGGATTAGGTGCATTATCCAAAAGAAAAGAAGATACACCAACTAATTATGGAAGTTTTTCAGTAAATCCAAAACTAATTCCAAGCTTTAATCTTAATTATCGAACTAAAAAAATAAATTATTTTCTACAATCAGAATTCATCATTCAAGAAGCGTTACCAAACAATGAATTTACAACAAGAAATTATGATGATGGACGAAACATTAGTTCGCAAGTTCCTGAAAATCGTAGACAATTTCGTTCTATTATCACTGGCGGAATAGATTGGGAATTAAGCGAAAATGACGCTATTACATTTTCTGGAATGTTTGACAGAGAAAAACATATTGACAGCTCGCAAGTAGCATTTATCGATCTCAATACGAACACTCGCAATCGGTTATATACATGGAAAGAAGAAGAAATTACCAGCTTTATAAACGTTGCAGCAAATTACAAGCATACTTTTGCGCAAGCAGGACATTCGTTAGCTGCAAACGCACAATATACTAGAGGTTTGGAAGACGAAAGCTACTTTTTAAATGACAGTTCTGCGGTTCGTATTGGTAGAGATATGACCAACATTAGAGCCATTGAACACACCACAAGTCTATCAACCGATTATGCACGTGCATTACGTAGTGGTAAAATTGAGGTTGGTGCAAAAATGAGATTTAGAAATTTGCCCGTAGATTATACAATTAATCGAGGGAATCAATCTATCATCTATCCAAATTTGGGAGATTTTTCAAAATGGACAGAAAATCTATATGCGTTCTACGGAAACTATCTATTGGAAAAGGAACGTTTTGATGTGGAAGCTGGTTTGCGAGCAGAACAAACAGATGTGTCCTATAAACTCGATCCTCAAAATACCTACTATGAAACTAATGATGCGTATGATTATTTTGAATTGTTTCCAAGTGTACGATTTACCTATAAATTAAACGACAAAAATAAATTATCAATATTTTACAATCGCCGTGTAGACAGACCAGGCGAACCCGAATTGCGTATATTTCCAAAGTACGATGATCCTGAATTATTAAAAGTTGGGAATCCATATCTGCGCCCACAATTTACCAATAGTGTTGAAATTGCGCATCGTTACAATTGGAGTTCAGGCTCACTATTTTCCGCCGTGTATCACAGGCAAATAAAAGGTGCATATCAACGTATTTTTAGTGTAGATAATAGCAACCCTGAATATGACATTATGAACCGAATTTACCAAAATACAGGAGAAAGCACCAATACAGGAATAGAATTACTATTTAGTCAAGATTTAACAGAAAAATGGAAACTAACCGCAAGTACCAACATTTATAGAAATAGCATTAATGCGTATGAAGGTACATTGCAATTTCCATTTGTAAGAACATTTAACATTGAAAAATCATCAGATATTGCAGGCGATTTTAAACTATCAAACACGTTTACGCTTCCTTGGAATGTTGAAGCGCAAGTAACTGGTTTGTATTATTCCAAACGTAATATTCCACAAGGAGAAGAACTGGCACGTTCGTCTATTGATTTTGGATTGAAAAAGAGCATTTTGAACAAAGCTGGAGAAATTACACTTTCTGCAAGCGACTTATTTAATAATTTTGGTTTACGACAACGAGTTTCTGGAGAAGGTTTTGCAGCAGTATATGAAAACTATTATGAAACACAAATTGTACGATTGGGAATGAAATATAAATTCTAAAACTTAAGATTCTCTTAAACAAATCTTTAGATTTCAATAATATCTTTAAATTTCATAATCATTAAACAAAAATCTAAAAATGAAAAAAATTACCATTATTGCGCTACTAGCACTCATAACAAGCATTGTTTCTTGCGATAAAGATGCTACTGCACCACAAAACGTAAAAGATACCTTTGCCAAGAAATTTCCATCTGCATCAGATATTGAATGGGAAAAAGAATCGGATACCGAATGGGAAGCAGAATTTAAGTTTAACGGAAAAGAATACTCTTCTAATTTTAATCAAGACGGAACATGGGTAGAAACAGAATTTGAAATGACGAAATCAGAAATTCCAGTCGTAGTCATGGATGCTTTTAATACCAATTTTGAAGGCTATGACATTGAAGAAATAGAGTTATCTGAAACTATAAAAGGTAAAGTCTATGAGTTTTCTATCGAAAAAGGAGAAAGTGAAATGGAAGTTGTTATAGATATGGAAGGAAATATTACAAAAAAAGAACAAAAGAAAGAGGATGACGATGATAACGACGACGATTAATAGGATATAGTTTCCCCTAATGTCCCTCCAATTATGGCGTATCTCTTAAACGATACGCTTTTTTTATTAAAATAATGTTAATTGAAGTTTGCTTTAGATTTCCTTGAAATCAACTTTAGAATTGAGCACTACATTTATACTATTATTAATTTAAAAAACGATAAAAAATGAAATCATTAAAAATAATTTTAGCTGCTTTTTTAATTTGTACACTAGTTGCTTTTACTTCAGGAGGAGATAAAGCGCCACAAAAAGTAAAACAAGCTTTTGCAAAGAAATTTCCAACTGCTAAAAAGGTAAAATGGGAAAAAGAAAACGATTCTGAATGGGAAGCAGAATTTAAAATGAATAAAGTAGAATATTCAGCCAACTTTCTTGAAAATGGTACTTGGAAAGAAACGGAACACGAAATTGAAGAAAAAGCAATTCCTAAAAATGTAAAAGCTGCTTTAATGACTGTTTTTCCTGGGTACGAAATTGAAGAAGCCGAAATCTCTGAAACCAAAGATGGAATGGTTTATGAGTTTGAAATTGAAAAAGGAGAAATTGAAATGGAAGTAGCCATAAATTCAAGTGGTAAAGTTGTAAAACAGGAAGTGAAAAAAGAAGATAATGATTAATTAGTTTTCATATTTGATTGGTTAGTTTTAAGTTGGGAAATGCCCAAATCTGTTCCAGATTTGGGCATTTTATTTTTGGTTACTATGTATTTAAGATTTGCTTTAGAATGTCTTCAATTTAACATAAGAATTCAGTATTAAATTTATTTATATAATCAAAAAATGAGTTCAGAATTATGCATCTCAAGCCAATTTTCACGATTGTCCTATTTTCTTTAGTAGTCATTTCTTGTACGCCAGAAGCACCTTCAGTTGTGCAAGAATCATTCACTAAACAATTTGAAAACGCACAAGATATTTGTTGGTTTAAAGACAACGACAACCTTTGGGAAGTTTCTTTTTATCAAGAGAAGTTTTATTACAAAACGGCTGCCTACAATGCGCAGGGAAAATGGTTATTTATAAGTGTTGAAGTCACTAAAGACGATGTTCCAAATGAGTTTTTAGTAACACTTAAAAAACAATTCCCTGACTCATTCCTTATTAAAATTTTCAAGAAACACACAAACACAGAAAATGAATATCAATTTGAAATTGAAGACGATGGAATTTTATATGTCTTAGGTTTTGATGTGAAAAATAAGTTACTGGTTTTAGAAAATGAAACCTACAAATTAAGAAACGAATTTATAATTGAAAACGATTAATAAACTAACTAAACAATATGGATTTTTTATCAAACAATGATGCATTATGGCAACTCTCTTTTTATGGAGGTACATTACTTTTATTTTGGATTATTGAACTTTTTATCTCGACTCAAAAATGGAATTTGAAAGCGCTGCATACTGCTTTAAATGCCAAGTTTTTAGTTTTTGTTCTTCCAGTTCAAATAATCTTATCGCTCGTAGTATTCTTTGTAGCAAGCTGGACGGAAACCTCAAATTGGGGATTAATGTATTTATTTCCTATTGAAGCAAACTCTATTCTATTTTTTGTTGTGGCTTTTCTAATCTTAGACTTCTTCGACTACGGTTATCATTTTATGATGCATAAAACACCATTGTTTTGGAAGTTTCATCAAGTACATCATAGTGATATGGAGGTAGATATTACAACTACAATTAGAGAACATCCTGGAGAAACGTTTATAAGAGTAAGTTATTCCATTATAGTAATTGCAATTGTAGGTGCGTCACCTTGGGTACTAATTGTCAAACAGTTTATCCAAAGCGTTTCAAATCTAGCTTCTCATACCAATTTAAAACTTCCAGAAAAACTGAACAATATTGTCTCATTGTTACTTGTAACTCCAAACACACACCATATTCATCATCATTATCAACTTCCGTATACCGATAGTAATTATGGGGACGTACTCACTATTTGGGATCGTTTGTTTTCAACCTTTTCAAAAATGAAACAGACGGAAATTGTGTATGGTGTAGATACACATATGGACGAATTACAAAATAAAGATTTCAAAAATTTGATCACACGCCCTTTTGATACAACTACTATTAAAGATACCAAAGTCATTCAATTAAACCCAACTAAAGATTAATGAAAACGTACATTCTATTTATAAGTCTGCTAATAAGTACTACATATACTTTTGCTCAAACAAAAGTTCAAGGTGCTTTAAAAGATGAAAACAATCAGCCTATTCCTTTTGCAGATGTATACTTTACGAATTCATCTGTAGGAACAACATCAGATATGGATGGTAATTTTACGTTGGAATCAGAAAATGATTATCCTGAACTTACCATAAGTTTTATTGGATATGAAAGTCGAGTAATCTCACTTTTAGAAAAAAAAACTATGGGAATACAAATAGTTTTGAAAGAAGAACCTACTTCTTTAGATGAAGTATATATTGTTGGAAAGCCAAAGAAAAGACTTTCTAAAAAAGAGAATCCTGCCTATCGAATATTGAAGAAAATATGGGAGAATAAAAAGAGAAATGGAGTAAAGTTAGCCAACTCATATCAGTACGATAAATATACAACAGTTGAACTTGGTTTTGATAATATGGATAGCACTTTCGTGAAAAAATCGCTCAAAGAAGATTATAATGCAATTGCTTCAAAAATGAAAATAAACACCGATAATGGCACTTATTATTTACCTATTCAACTCACGGAAACTACAGAAAAAGTGTATGGAGATAATAGATTAAAAAAAGAGCGGATAGATATTGTGGGACAACGCAAAGTTGGTATTGAACAACAAGGTAAAATCTTGGAAAGAGTGGCTGGTGTTTTTAAGGAAATAAATATTTATGAAAATGATATAGCAATCTTGAATAAAAATTTTGTAAGCCCTATTTCTACTGAAGGATTTGGGACATACGATTACGTATTGTCTGATAGCACTACCGTAGAGAATAAGAAGTATTACACCATCTATTTTTTTCCAAGACAAGACGGTGATTTTGCATTTCAAGGCAGTATGACTATTGCTGATGAAAATTTTTCTATAGTGGATATTGAGATGAAAACTTTAAAACAAATGAACTTAAATTTTGTTAGGAGTTTTGAATTTAAAAAAACTTTTAGTATCAAAAATGATAGCATATACATTCCGCAGAAAAATGAATATAAAGGTGACTTCACATTACTTACTAAAGGTGAAGAAGAAAAAGGAATTTTTGTAAATAAAAACGAAACGTTCAGCAATTATGAATTTGATACTATTAAAGAACCTTCTTTTTATGATGAAGTAATTGAACAAACAAAGGTTGACCAATTTAAAAAAAATGATAGGTATTGGAAAAAAAATCAAACTGAAGATATTGCTGAAGTCTATGCGGTTGTTGATAAAGTTAAAGACAGTAAAAAAGTCAATGGAGTAACTAATAAAATCTATATACTTTCTGATGGTTATATAAATATTACAGATGGTTTACAAATAGGAAGTATTTGGGCTACAACCGCTAGAAACGATGTTGAAGGCTACAGAGCTAGAATGGGTTTTAGAACCTTCAAAACTTATAATGATCGTTTAAGGTTAGAAGGTTTTCTTGCATATGGCTTTACCGATAAAAAACTCAAGTATGGTTTAGAAGCAAGATATTTATTATCTAATAATCCACGAACAACATTAAGTGCAGCGTATTTGAATGATAATGAGCAAATGGGATTAATAACCTTTAATGGTACACACTTAATACCAGAAGCAGACAAGGGTTCTAAAGCGCTGTTTGGCAGAGGTAGTAATTTCTTTTTGTCACGTATACAAAAAAGTATGCTTCGTTTTGATTGGGAAGCGAAGAAAAATTTGCACTTTGGAATAACAACTTCGCACAATAAAATAGAATCTGCTGCACCAGATCTATTCTCTTTAGAATATTTAGACAAAATATCTAATACCATACAATCTAAAACTACAGATGTCACTACCGATTTGTATTTGAGTTTTACACCAGGAAGGGAAGTTTCTGGTTATGGTGTTGATGAAAAAGTAGGCATTAAATCGCATCCATCACTTTTATTAAATTACAGACGGGGCTATAAAAATTTACTAGGAGGCGATTTTAATTATAATCGAATTCAGCTAATATATAACCATCCAATATCTTTAGGTAAATTTGGTATATTTGATGCTACTCTAGGTGCAGGAAAAACTTTTGAGGCAGTGCCACTCTCTCTTTTGACTGCGGTTTCTTCTAATCAAACCTATTTTTTAGTACCAAATACCTTTGCATTATTAGATTATTACGATTTTGTAGCAGACACGTATTTTGAAGGACATTTTGAACACCATTTTAATGGACTATTGTTAAATAGAATACCTCTGCTTAAAGAATTAAAATTACGTAGTTTATTGACTTTTAGAGGTGTTTATGGTACTATTTCTGACCAAAGTAAAGATATCAATAGATCATCAATAATCTACACTGCACCTTCTGCAAAACCTTATTACGAATATGGTTTCGGGTTTGAAAATATTGGTATTGGTAATATAAGACCATTCAGGGTAGATTTTATTTGGCGTAATGATTTTCAGAATTTTAATGGTTCGGTAAACCCAAAATTTGGAATTCGGGTAGGTATAAAAACAGTATTTTAACAGATAGCACTATTTTTTTAATTCCATCGTAAAATCAACGATGGAATTTCTAATGACACATTTCTGCATAATACCATCTTTGTATGAATAATCATCATTTCGGTTGTTCTTTGGATTAATCAATTTGAATAATGTTTCGTTTTCATATTTAATGACCTTGAAACAACCTTCTACCTCTTCAAAATATGAAACATTATTTTTTGGCTTTTCAAAAGGCAATAGTATTGTACTTAATTTAATTCCTTCTTTAAATTCTGTCTTTTTTCCATCGTGATTTAAAATATATTTTCCCTCCTTAATTATTACTGTTGCATATTCTTTTAAATTATCATTCTTGTAAAATTTGTAATCACTAGATAGTAAACTGTCATTTTTGTAAACTACAGTCATTCTGGTTGTAATTTTGGTTTTAATAATAAAACTAATGGTAGCATCAGTATCAGAGGTGTACGTAGTTTGATTACCTTCTAAAGTTTTAGTGGTTTTTACAGTACCTATAGTTTTGTTAGAAACTATTAAATCATAAATTAAGGTTGTTGTTTGTGCATTAGTAATATAATAGCTTGAAAGGTAAATGCCTATTAAAAAAATATAACTTTTCATTGTTTTTTATGTATTAAAAAGGCCTTCTAAAACAGAAGACCTTTTGATTAATTTGATATTAGGAGATTATCTAAAGCTAATTATTAATCGCCATTTCCATCTCCATCATCGTCACCATTTCCTGTATTTAGGAAAACGCCATTAGCATCAAAATGTAACTCAATACCAGTGCTAAGAGTTACTTCGTAACTGCCATCACTTTCAATTTGTGCTTGTAGAATAGTGTCGTTTGGATAATTTGTACTCACATAGTCTAGTACTGTTTGCGGTAACATTGCAGCATCTATTACTTGGTCATTATCGTCATTGGTTTCATCGCCATCATCATTCATATCATCTTGGTCTACTCCAACTCCCAAAAATGTTCCACTACCGTCAAAGATCAATACAACATCATTAGTTAACTCGATTTCATAGTTTCCGTTATTTTCTAGTTCAGCTTCATGAATTGTAATACTTGGGTAATTTGCCAAGATATAATCTAAGATCACTTGAGGTAAGTCTGTCGGATTAATATCTGTATCTCCGTAATCGTCACCGCTATCGTCGTCTATACCTATAAAAGTTCCACTACTATTAAATATAAGCTCTATTCCACTACTTAATTCCACTTCAAAACTACCATTATCTTCAATTTCTGAAGTAGCTATTGTCTCATTTGGATAATTTGTTGCTATATAATCCAAAACTACTTGAGGAAGTGTTGCTACGTTAATGGAATTATCTGATTTTGCAGCTACTAAGTTTGTGCTTGCTGGTTCATTTGGTATGACATTCGTACTATCTTTGCTACAGGAAAATATACTTGTAGTAATAATTAATATAAGTAATACTGTTTTTGTTGTTTTCATATTATTTGTTTTTATTGAACATTTATTTTTTAATCAAGCTTTAGTTTTGCTTCATGTATAGATAATTAAAATTAGAGTGTAGAGTTGTTCAATAAATAGAAATATATTTTAAGTTTATTTTACAAATGTAGTAATGAATTCTAAAGAAAAGTTATAGCGAATCTAAAGCATCAACGTTGTTAGCCATTCAATAAAACCATCTTCCGCAGCAAAACGAGTATCAAAATAAACCTCATTTGTGTAGGAAATGTATAGACCTACTAAAAACACAATTGCTAAGAAAGTGTAACTAAAATATTCTAATTCATTTGGTTTCAAATTAACCATTAGTTTTCATAAATACTCATCGTAGGATCATAGATTGGACTCTCTATTTTTAAAAAATCTAAGACGCTATGAAAGACATTGTGTTGCGAATGTTGTTGGTTCTGCTTAAGCTTTTTTGAATCATCAGATAGCCAGACAATAAATGGAATATCTAACTGCTCTTTTGGTGCTATACTAGCAGGTATACCGTGCATGTATAGATTTTTTTCTCCTAAAGATTCTCCATGGTCAGAAATAAAAATCATAGAGGAATTATACTCATCTAACTGTTTTAATTCTTGAATTAAGGTAGCTAGTATATAATCTGTGTAAACAATAGTGTTATCGTATGCGTTTATCAATTCTTCTTGAGTACAATTTGCCAACTCAACACTTTTACAAACTGGACTAAACTTCTCAAATTGCTCAGGATATTTTTTATAATACGTTGGTCCGTGGCTAGTATTTGTATGTAAAACAACCAATATTTTATTTTTGTTACTTGCCAATATCTGTTCTCTTAAACCGTTGAGTAAAACTTCGTCATACCCACAACGTTGTTCTCCTGCGCATCGTTCTTGTAAGGCTTGCTTATTCTGAAAGTTTTTGGTGTTTACTGTTGGTTCTCCCCAGTTTGTAGTTCGCCAAATAACCTCGACATCGTTTCTATACAGGTAATTAGGTAAAGTTTCATAAAGATCATTAGTATATTTATGTTCTAAAATACATTTAAGACCTGCTGTGGTGTATGTCGCACAGGATTCAGCTTCATAATGATAAACGTTATCTATCTTGGAAAGCAGTGGATTTGTGTTTTTTTCATATCCGTATAAAGAAAAATTGTTACTTCTGGCAGATTCTCCAATTACAAGAACAGCTACAGATTTTTCAGTATTGTTTATTGTAGCGTTTGGCAATAAAATCGGTTTTTGCTTATTCTTATGTTTGTAAAACAAAGAGATATTAACAGTATACGACCAAGGCATTACCAAGCCTCCTAAAGTTTTGGAGTTTTTATCAACCCACAACCAATTTGATGAGTTGAAAAAAGCGAGCGATAACAGAAATACTAGTGTTAAAAAAACATGCAATAAAAACCTTTTTAATTTTGTGCGAACGAACTTAATTTTGAAAAGTAAAACACTTGGTAGTACACCTAATAAAACTATATAAGCAAATAAACCAAAAGACAAAAAACTACTAGATTCTTCATAATTGGTGTTAAGAATATTACCAATCATAGTTTCGTCTATTATTACACCATACGTATTTATAAAATATACAGCAATAGAATTGATAATGAAAAACGCTGCCAATAGCCATTTTCCGAAAGATCGCAATAGAAATAATACTATATAAAAAAACACTGCATTAGCTAGTATTGTTGCAATGGTTAAACTAACCAGGAGTAAAATGCCGTTAAAACTTTTTGTATCTATATTACTAAACACAAATTTATAGAAAGGGTAGTGATATAAAACTAAATTTATAAAGCTAAATAGCAACGCAAAATAAGTTAATTTAATTTTTTTTGACATACGTTTTTATAGTTATGAATACTGTTAAGACCAATGACATCAATGACAAATAAAATATTGGCAAATTTATTTTTATCATTTTTGTAATAATAAAAATCCCCCAAATTGTTAAAACTAAAATAAGGCAAAGTCTTTTATTTTTTACCCAACCGAACAAATTTAATCTTTCACTTATTTTTATACCTATAATTGCAACTATAAAACCAAGAATACCACCAATTATGACATCAAGCGGGTAATGTGCACCTACACCAACTCTTGAAAAAGCAATAATTAAGCCCAATAAAAACATAAAAGTATACCACAATATCTTATATACATTTCTTTTCGGCATAAAAGCGAATAACACTATAGTTATTACAATAAAGGTTGTTATGGAATGCCCTGAAGGTAACGACGTTGGTGCTGCAATAGCTCTCCCAATAATTACAAAACTATCATGATTGTACATTTTAGGAGGTCTTGGAATAGCAAATATTTGTTTCAATGTAGTCGAAACTATCAATGAAATGATTGCTGATAGCAGTAGCGCTTCCCAAAGTTTAGGAGCATAAATAAGAAAGACCGTAAGCAGCGCAAAACCTATGATTACATCACCTAATTGAGTCAGGTTAAACTGTAAATTTGGAAATTGGACTAATTTATTATTGAGAAAGAAAAACACATCTTTTTGACAAGCAACATATTCATCTACAAAATTAGTCTCTTTAGAAAGTGTGAAATACAAACAGAATGAAATCAACACTAAAAAAGGGGGAATCAAGAACCATAATCTTATACTCTTAAAATTATTTACTACTACATTGTTTAACTCAAAAATATTCGCCATCTGCAATTATTTATTTGAATACTTTAAACTTTCTTACAAGATTGAGAGTTTAAAGTATGCTGGGGATTTTTAATAATTTTTAAAATTATAACTCGATTCTTAAGAGAATCTGAAGATGTTAAACGATATGCGATTTATAATTTATTGAGAAATGAAAATTTGGAGTGTATACCGTTGGTGGGACGAATTTTATAAGTCTATAACTTTTATACTTGAATTATGACAAAGCGAAAATTTGATGCTGAATTTAATGTTATGATTGTTGATTTATAAAAATCAAGAGTATCATCAAACAAGTAAATTGAAATTATCACGAAAACAAAACGCTTTTTTTGAATCGAAAATTGAAGGAAAATTAATGCTGAATACTTTCAATCTCATTAAATAAGAAATCCTTAAAATGTTACTAAAAATAGACTTTAGATTTACTTTAGGTTTCTAAAGTAACTTTACATTTAATAAAATGTATACAGATTAAGATTACTTTAATCAACAAGTGCAAGTTTATGAAAATCAATAATTTAAAAGCTTTCATGCATTATTGTATTAAGTAGGTACAACCCAAAAAATAGGAGGCTTTAAGCTCTTTGTTTTACTTGTATAACAGAAAGAATTACTAAATGAAACAATTTCATTTTATCAAATGGCAGATTATTTATATCGTAATGAAGGACTTAAAGTAACAGAATAATTGAAACAGATTCATTTCATCATAAATCCAATAGCAGGCTCAGGAAAGACTCATAAGTTGAGCAAGGACTACTTGGCTACTTTTTTTGAGAAAGAGAAGTATGTAATTCACATAGAATACTCAAACTATAAAAAACATGCAGCCGTTTTAGCTAAAAAGGCTATGGAAGAAAGTGCAGACATCATCGTTGCTTGTGGTGGCGATGGAACCATAAATGAAGTGGCTTCGTGCATAGTGGGTTCAACCATTAAACTTGGAATCATACCTACGGGATCAGGAAATGGACTTGCCTCAAATTTGAAAATTTCAAAGCATATTTCAAAGGCAATTCAAATCATTAAAAATGAAAATGTAAGACAAATAGATGTTGGAATTATTCACGACAAGTACTTTTTTAGCAATGCAGGAGTAGGTTTTGATGCCTGTGTGGTTAAAAATTATGAGTCTTCTAAAAGAAGAAAATTTAAAAGTTACATCAAAGCTGCTTTAAAATCTTTTAAAGAACTGCGCTATGATCGAAAAATAGAAATAGAACTAAACAACACAAAAATTATAACCAATCCTTTTATGATTTTTGTGTCCAATTCTAATGAAATGGGCTACAATATTAGTCTCACACCAAAAGCATCACTTCATGATGGATTATTAGATATGCTTATTGTTTCTAAAATATCAAAATTCAAAGTTTTACTGCTGGGTTTCCTCATACTTATTAAAAAACAACAGTATCTAAAAGAAGCCAATCATTTCCAAACAAAGTTAATAAAGTTAACAAGACACAATGGAGACTTATTTCAGTTTCAAATTGATGGAGAAGCGTACATTATTGAAGAAAAAACAATTTTTATAACCATTAAAGAAAAAGCATTGCATGTTATTAGTTAAAAAAACATAATGGCTTATTTGCACTCGCTGATGCTTGTATTCATTACTGAATATCAAAAATGAACATTTAGAATTGACATTCAATTCTACTAAAGATAAAATATTAGTTTAAATTTTAAAAACCCCTAAATAAAAATGAAAAATTGCTTTCTAGTACTTGCTATTTTCTTTACATCTTTAATGTATGCCCAAGAAATGGATTCTCCCAGTGAAATTCGTAGAGAACAATTTATACAGGATTTTGGAGATTATGCACAGCATGTTCCAGCGTTGGCTTCTTTAGTAACGATTATTATAAAAAAAGACAAAAAAGGATTTTGGCAATTCTCTAAATCGTACGGAACTACTTTAGCTTTAACCTATGTATTAAAAGTTACGATTAATAAACCAAGACCCGATGGTAGAACTGATGGTCATGCTTTCCCGTCAGGACATACTGCTGTAGCTTTTAGCGGAGCTTCTTTTTTACATAGAAGATATGGATGGAAATTTGGAGTACCAGCATATTTGCTAGCCACTTATGTAGCATATACTAGAGTTGAAGGCATACACGATAGACATGATGGATGGGACATTTTAGGAGGAGCATTAGTAGGTATTGGAAGTACATATTTGTTTACAACACCTTATGAAAAAGAACATTTTGAACTTACGTTTAATAGCGGAAAAGGAGACTATTTAGTTGGGTTTAAATACAAATTTTAAGTATAGATGTACCAAATAATACATAAAGTGAAAAAACACTGCTTTGATCTGCTGACACATAGCAGATGTAAAGTGTTGCCATTTCATAGTATGCAACATACTTTAGAAGTGTATAAAAATGTACAGACTATAGGAAAGAATGAAAATCTGAATACCGAGGAATTAGAAATTTTAAAAATAGCAGCTCTCTTCCACGATACTGGTATTTCAATAATTTATAAAGGTCACGAAGCTATTAGTTCTAAAAATGCGCAAATATTTTTGAGCTATATAGAATATCCTGATAAAAACATTGCTCAAGTGATGAATTGTATTAACGCAACTAAAATGCCACAACAACCTATAACCAAATTGGAACGTATAATTTGTGATGCCGATTTGTTACATTTGTCAAGCAAAAATTATATGCTAAAAAATGAATTGTTAAGGATGGAATGGAAAACCCATATGGATTTAATTTTTACCGATGAAGATTGGCTTAATTTGAATCTTAATTTTTTAACAGGTCACAAATACCATACAGAATATGGTAAAAACATTCTTGAAGAAAAAAAAGAAAAGAACATTAAGTTAATGGAAAAACTGAAAGCAGAAGCTAAGTACAAAGCTATTTCAGAAAAGAATAAATAATAGTAAAAAAAAATTAAGCTTACGACTAGCATTTTAATGAAAATAACGAAACTTTTAACCAGTACTGTCTTTTTTTTAACCACGATAATTGGTTTTGCACAACATAACATAAAAATTGAAGCAAAACTCGACACGGTTCATCATATCATTAAAATAGATCAAGAAATCGTTTATTTTAATACCTCAAAGGATACCTTAACCAAAATTTTACTTCACGATTGGGCAAACAGTTATTCCGATAAAGAAACACCGCTGGCAAAACGCTTTGCAGAAGATTACAAACGAAATTTTCATTTTGCGAGCGATTTTGAGCGTGGTTTCACTAAAATACATACTATTAAAAATAAATCACAACAACCTTTGGTTTGGAAACGCTACAACAATGTTCAAGATATTTTAGAAATCAATTTAAGTGAACCTCTTGCACCAAACGAAAGTACTCACATCAGTTTTTCCTATGATGTTAAACTTCCAGATGATAAGTTCACAGGTAACGGATATACAAAGGGAAAGAATTATAATTTAAGATATTGGTATATAGTGCCTGCGGTTTATGATACAAAATGGGAAGTATACAGCAATAAGGATTTAAGTGATTTTTATGCGCCCTTGTCTTCTTATGACATTGAATTCACTATGCCAGACAACTACACTTTAACTTCTGGTCTCGAACAATCAGAACAGACTACTAATGGCGAAAAATTGATTTTCCTTTCTGGAAAAAACCAAAGAGAAGTCAAGGTGTACATTCAGAATTCATCAAACTTTTATAGCCTTAAAACAGAAGAATTTGAATTGGTCACTAATATCAATGCATATAAAGTTGAAGATTCAATAAAGTTAGAAACCGCTAATAAAATAGTTGCTTATCTAAAAGAGAATTTAGGAGCTTATTCTTTAGAAAAACTCATTATTTCAAATATCGATCAACGAAAAAATCCCATTTATGGATTTAATCAGTTTCCAGAAAAATTCAGCCCTTTTTCAAATGAGTTTCAGTTTGAAATGCAACTTTTGAAAAGTATGATTGATGCTGTTTTAGAAAGTAGTTTAGTCATTAATCCAAGAGAAGAAAAATGGGTTACAGATGGAATTTTAGTGTATTTAATGATGGATTATATTAACACCTATTATCCTGAAGAAAAGTTAGGAGGTAAACTTTCTAAAGTAATAGGTTTGCGATGGTTTCACGCAGCAGATTTAAAATTTAACGCCCAATATTATTTAGGCTATAAAAATATGGCAAGACGCTTTATAGATCAATCTTTAGAAACACGAAGTGATTCCCTTTTAAAATTCAATTATAATATAGCGAATACTTACAAAGCTGGACTTGGATTAAAGTATCTTGAAGATTATTTAGAAGATGGAACAGTTCGTAAAAGTATAAAACAATTTTATTCAAATTATAAGCTAAAACTAACCTCTGCTCAACAATTTCAGACTATTATTGAAGCTTCAGCAAAGAAAAACACCAATTGGTTCTTCTATGAATTCATTGCTGAAAATACCAAGCTTGATTTCAAGTTTAAAAATGTGGAAAAAAAAGGCGATTCTCTAATTATCACTTTAAAAAATAAAAGACAAAACACTATGCCAGTCTCCATTTCATCTATTAAAGATGATAAAGTGATTCATAAAATTTGGGTTGATGGTTTTTTGGACAAAAAGCAAGTCACTATAAAAAATGACGATGCGGATAAATTGGTTATTGATTATGATAAAAATATTCCAGAAGTAAAGCGTTCCAACAATTATAAGAACTTAAAAGGGTTTTTAAACAAACCATTACAAGTAAGGTTATTATTAGATTCCGAAGACCCTAGTAAAAACCAAACTTTTTTTATGCCAATCATAGAATTTGATAACATCTATGATGGATTAACGCTTGGAGGAAATATTTATAACACTACCATAATTTCAAAGCCATTTAGTTACAAGATTATACCAACTTACGGTTTTAAGTCCAATGCGTTAATTGGATCGGCTTCGTTTAAGCTAAATCAACAATTTAAAGAGTATGGTTGGTATTCATATAAAATAGGAATTTCAGTTAATAGAACCAGTTATGCACCAGAGTTGTTTGCCAATAGTTTTACACCATATATTGATTTCAATTATAGGAGTAAAGATTTAAGAAGTAATTTGCTTCAAAGAATAACATTGAGAAGTGTAAATATTTCAAGAGACGTTGATGTAGAAGTGCCTTTGGAAACTCCAGATTATAGTGTGCTTAATGCTAGGTATTTATATTCTAACTCTAATTTTTCGGACATCATTTATTTTAAAGGAGATTATGAATTGTCAAAAAATTTCAGCAAACTATATATAACTGCATTTTATAGAAAATTATTTTTAAATAACAGACAAATTAGTTTAAGATTATTTGCAGGAACATTTTTAAATAATAACAATCAAGTAAATAATGGTTATTTTGATTTTGCATTAGACAGACCATCAGATTATTTATTTGATTATGGCTATCTAGGAAGATCTGAAGATGAAGGTTTGGTATCACAAGAATTTATAACTGCCGAAGGTGGCTTCAAGTCAGTTTTAGACACCAGATTTGCAAACCAATGGATAACAACATTAAATGGAGAAGTGAGTATTTGGAACTGGATTCATGCATATGGAGACATCGGACTCTTAAAAAATAGAGGATTAAGTCCAAATTTTGCTTACGATTCAGGAGTAAAGTTAAGCTTGGTAGCAGATTATTTTGAATTATATTTTCCTGTAGCTTCAAATAATGGATTTGAATTAGCGCAAGATGAATACGGAGAAAAAATTAGATTTAGAGTAACATTAAGTATTTCCACACTCATAAAACTATTTACTAGGCGATGGTATTGAATAAATGATAAATTAGGTGTACGTCACATATAAAGCTACCGCTACAAAAAGGACTATAAATACAATTGCAGTCAAAAAACCTGTGATGAAACCTTTTAAGAATTGTAATCTTGTTTCGTTCATATTCATTTCCCGTGAAAACGGGAATCTCTTTTTACTTCTCATTATTTATGATAACAAAGCGACTAGGTACAACCAACCAAGATCAAACCTAGTACCGCTTTGCCTGTCTAAAAATAACAAAGAATTAGATATTTTATTCTCACGAAAGTGGGAATCTGTTACTCCAACCCAATCATAACATCTAGTTCTCGTGAAAACGAAAATGTTTATTTTCTATTAATATTCGGAATCTAAAAAGCAAAGCGACAGCGAACCATCGCTTTGCAAGGTCAACCCTAAGACCCACTTTAACACACCTAACAACACGTTTTGACCAAATAAACAAACGTATTGTTTCTCCAAAATTTTCAAAGAAAATAATGTACAGTATGTTACTTTTCTACATTTTTCTAAAATGCTAATTATTATTTTTCAATTCATTCTCAATTTCATCATCAACGTTATTTCTCTTTTTCAGTTTCTTCTTAAATGTTAGCTTTCCTTTATAGTATAAAACGATAAAGACAATGATTAGAATCTCCATTACAAGTACTACAATAAGGAAATTTACATGTATATCTTCCACACCTATTTTTATGAATATTAATGGCTATTAACAACACTTAAATAGTTTTGATGGGGTTTTTTAAATTTGTTTATAAAATCAACTTCAAGGCTTCTTTTTTATTTAAAATATCCGTCCAAAAATCACTATAAAAATTAGCGGTTCTTAGCAGTTCTTTGTGGCTTCCATTTACAATTGTTTCTCCGTTTTCAATCACGTAAATGTGATCTGCTATTTGTTTTAATGAATGCAGTCGGTGTGATATAAATATGATGCTGATTTTATATTTTAAGCGTTTTAACAATTGCAACACAAAGTGTTCGGTGTTTCTATCCATTGCAGAAGTAAACTCGTCCAGAATTAATAATTGTGGTTTTTTGTATAATACACGAATCAGTGCTAGTATTTGTTTTTGTCCGCCCGATAAGTTTACGCCACTTTCGCCCAATATAGTTGCATATCCTTGTGGCAAGCTTTGTATAAAATCGTCAAAACCATATTCTTGTATAAATTCGTGAATATCTTCAAAGCGGTGTATTTTATTAGAAAGCGTATAGTCTTCCATTACAATATTTTCAAGTGCATATGTTGGAAATATCTTAACACTTCCTTGAATTACACCAATCATTTGATGCCAATCTTTTATATTAACTTCATTGAGTGAAATATGATTATTAATGGTTACTGTTCCGTTTTCATAGGCACCCTTTTTTTGTAAAATTTGACTAAATGTATTTTGTTCAACTTCATTTTTACAAACAATAGCATTACATTGATTTTTGATAAGCTGAATGTTAATGCTTTTCAGCAATTGCTTCTGTCCAACTAATTGGATCGATAAATTTTCAATATGTAGCGATTCAAATTGTAGCATACTGCTATTGTTGATGTTTTAATGTGAGTTTAGTTTGTGAATCAGCTTCATCAAATCGTGTATTTTTATACTTGTCATAGCACAGTTTTGCAATGATAAAAACCACTAGTATACTGACTACAACTAAGATGGTTTGTACTGCAAACATGCTCAAACTAAATTCTTGATTTTTTGTTTCCATTGTATTTTGTAGGTTAAAAAAAGCCATGCGTATAGTTGGGATAAAGTTTTCGGTACTTTTGGTGTACTTTTTACCTTTTTTTAAATTCGATTTCTCTAAAATATATAAGTGTCTTAAAATCATGCTTTTATGATTAAAAAAGTTAAATTCAAGAATCAGGAGGAACTTTTTTAGTTTGGGAAAGATGATTCATAAAATAGTAGCCTTCAAAAAGAGGAGAATCTTTGAAAAATTTTTCTCTTTATTTGAAATTTTTGATAAAAATAAAGTCAAATAGAGTGAATAGAAATCCTTTTCTTATGTTTTTGGTCGTAAATTAAGATAAAAGAAAAGAGCGAAATGCGAGTTTTGGGAAATTAGGTTGTAAAACTGAACGTTTTTTTAAAGTACGTTTGATGCACTAAAAAAAGGCATCGCTAAGCAATAAGTTCATATTGGAACAACTTATTGCTTAGAGATGAGTGCTTTTTTTGAATTTAAAAATCAATGGTATATTTATTTGAATAATCTTTTGCTAGTGAAGCGCCAATACCTCTCAAATACTTACGAAGTTGCGATTTAGTCTTATGTCTTGTAAAACTCATCAGTTCAGTAAGTACTTGTTCATCTGCTTTTCCCTCAGAAGCTAAAGAATTATACAAATTGGATGCGGCAGTATGCTTAAAAGAATATAAAGTTTGATCGGTGTCAAGTTGTAATTCCTTTTTCATTATTGCAAAACGATCATAAAAATGATTGGTTTTAGTCTTTTCAGAAACATTCCACTCTCCACAAGTTTCGCTATCAGAAAAAATAAAATCAGTTGATTTGTATTTATGGAGTTCCATTTGCTCAATTACCTTTGCTAAACTCTCAATAATAGGAACGACTTCCTGTGCTTCGGTTTTGGTTTGAACATACAATCTTCTATTTTCTAAATCAATGTCGCCAACTTTAAGTCGACATACTTCTACATTTCTCAAAAATGCATACGCAATAAACTGTGTAAACTTTCTAAGATATGGATCATTGTCATCCATATACTCACGCATTACTCTAATCTGCGAGTCTGTATATGATTTATGTTTCTTAGGATTTTCTTTTAGCTTCTTAATAGCTGTAATAATATTGTAGGCTACAATATCATCACTTACCAATTGACTAAAAAGTGAAGACAGAGAAGTTCTGTACCCATTACGTGTTTTTGCATTCACGGGTTCATCGGTTAAATTACGATGCTTGTCATACTTCTTAATAGTATTTAAAAAAATCGAAACTTCTCGGCGTTTTAGTTCCTTTATAGTAATGATATCTAATTTTTGATCTTTCAACCAAGTTAAAAAGCGTTTTAAATTTCCTTTAATATTTATTTTACCGCGTCTTGACAAATAGGGGAGTTTCTGTTCAAGGGCAAAAATCAAGGCTTCTCTAACGTTATATTCATTTGTCTTTGGCAGTAAACTTTTGTCTTTTATCGCTTCCTTTTCAATTTTTTCTATCTTAGCTTCAGTGACCTTATAATTCTCATAAGGACTATATCCTTGTGATAACAGCTTCTTCAATGCAAGTTTATATGCCATTAAAATTTCAAGGCGCTCTGCTTTTGTATCAAACCGATTTGCTCCTTTATATATAGGTGGCTGTCTTTTTAATTTATCAGTTTTAGGCTCTCGGTAGGAGTAATACACGTACCAACGTTTGCTTAAATCGCCGTTTGCATCATAAACCTTTGGCTGTGAATAATCTTTCTTTGCTTTCAAATTGTATTCGATAACGTATTCGTTTTGTAAAATTTCATTAAATGTAGACATAAAAAATTGGTTTTCAAAATAGAGAAAACACGCATGAATACTGGTTTTGATGTCATTTATCAGTCGTTTTGACTTTTCATACAAGGGGACAGCTCTCGCCAGTCGCTTTGGGAGATAAGTTTGGAGTTTCAAAACCAAATTAAGGTAACACTATATATATAGGAATGCAAAACCCTTTAGAAAAAGCAACGATCTCCCAAGAGTTCCAACAACGGCTCCATCGTTAACCCGAGTTTAGAACAGGCAAGCAGCGAAGTAACAAATCAACAGACAACCAAATTAACAAATCAACAAACAACGAATCAACAAAAAACAAAAAACTTTTCAGATGTAAAGTGCGACACAATA